>DAOTYL010000150.1:0-6744 GCA_034434955.1 Anaerolineae bacterium
TGCTGCCATCGGACATCCCCCCGCTCGTGGAACTCGGCCCACCGCACTACACCGCTCGCCGCAGTGACGGATCACCGCGCTATCACGTGTGGATGGTGCAGGCCCCCCCTACACCGCCGCCCTCCACTGTAGAGTTTCCGGCGGTGGCGCTGCCCTTGCCTATTGCCGGACATGTGGAGCTACTGGGCTACACCGTCAGCACGGGGAGCGCAGCGCCAGGGGAGACGCTCGTCCTTACCGCGTGGTGGCGCGTGCGCGAGCCGCCTCCGCCGCCGGTCACCATTTTTGCCCATCTACTGGCAGCGGATGGATCAGTGAGCCTCGCTGCCGATGGCCTAGGTGTGGCAGCCGAGGAGTGGCAGCCCGGCTTGGTCTTTATCCAACAGCATCGCTTCTCCATCCCCACCGACTTTGCGCCGGATACCTATGCGCTGGCTGTCGGCCTGTACTCGCCGGCAACCGGCGAACGCTTCGCCATCTCGCAGGCCGGCGAGCGCGTGGTCGATCGCATTGTCCTGCGCAACGTGCGGGTGACGGCAGGAGGGGGCTAGGGGATGAGGTCCACCCCCTAGTACTTTTGCCCATCCTATGCTAGCATAGACGCCATACTGGCATAGCATCAAGCGCCGATTGGGGTAACGGTATCTTCTCCTCTCATCCCACAGGCAGGGAGGGTATGAGCCGACAGCGATCCATCCTGCTCCTGATCGTCATTCCGGCTGTTGTCTCGCTGGCTGTGACCTTGCTCGTGCTTTCCATCTGGGATCGGCAGCAGAAACCGGAGGTGATCATGCTGCCCACCTACAGCAGCACGGCGCTGATTCCCCCGCGCACCACCCAGCCATCCGGCGCGGGCGGAGAAGTAGCCGAGGGCGGCACAACGCCCGCAGAAGAGGGTGCGCCACCGGCCTGCGAGAATCCGGTGCACAGCGTTGCCAGCGGTGAGACGTTAAGCCAGATCGCCGAACAATACGGCGTCCCTATGGAGGAGATCACTACCCTCAACGTCATGATAGACCCGGCCTTTAACCCCAACCTACTTTCCATCGGCCAGCAGATCGTCATCCCGCTGTGCGGTATTCCCACACCCACTCCTGCCCCCACACCCACCGCCACCCCTGTGGCCACCCGCGTGATCCCCGAGCCTATTGCCACCGCGACACCGCTGCCGCCCGGCGTGATCCACGTGCAGGTGGTGCGCGTGCTCAATGCGGGCGATGTGACCTCCGAGGCCGTTGAGATCCTCAACGGGGGCACGTCCGTGGCGCGGTTAGAAGGCTGGCGCATGGTCAATCCGCGCAACAGGGCCGAATATATCTTCCCTGTGCTTAACCTGTTCCCGCAGGGGGCTATCACCGTCCACACCGGTGTGGGCGAGGACACGGCCATTGACCTCTATTGGGGACGTGACGAGGCCGTTTGGCAGGTAGGGGATACTGTGCAGCTCTTCGACGCCAAGGGGGAGCTTCAGGCCACCTTTGAGATCACGGCAGCGCCCTAGCAGCAAACCACGGAGCACACCGCGGGCTTTGGCGTGCCCTGTTGTCCCTTCGTCCTTCAGAACACGATCCACATCGGCCGCCGACGCTCGTCAAAGCGCCACAAGCCTGCCTGCCGAGCGATGGCATAGGCTTCGGCCACCTCTTCCACCGTTACGGGGCGGTTCAAGGGGGCCATATCCGCGCTGCGAGCCTTGTATTCGGGCCGGTACTGTCCCATGATGTTCACGTAAGTATCAGGCGAGACCTCTTCGGCGAGGAAACGCATCACCGCTTCGGTTCCGGCCAACCCGCCCGGCAGCACCAGATGCCGCACCAGCAGGCCGCGTTGTGCAATGCCACGCTCATCCAGTACTAGGTCCCCCACCTGACGATGCATCTCTTTTACTGCCGCCCGATTGTGCTGGGGATAGTCCTTAATCTTGCTGTACTTGCGGGCGATGGCCGCATCGCCGTACTTCATATCGGGCATATAGATGTCAATGATGCCGTCCAGCAGGGCCAACGCCTCCAGCGAGTCATAGCCACCGGTGTTGTATACCAGCGGGATGTGCAGGCCGGCCTTCGCCGCGATGGCCACCGCTTCAATAATCTGTGCTACAACGTGTGTCGGCGAGACGAAGTTGATGTTGTGGCACCCCATCCACTGCAATTCCAGCATCATGCTGGCGATCTCTTGAGCGTCGCGGGTGCGACCTTCGCCCAGCTGGCTGATCTCATAATTCTGGCAGAACTGGCAGCGCAGGTTGCAGTAGGAGAAGAAAATCGTGCCAGAGCCACGCGTGCCGCGCAGTGGGTCCTCCTCGCCATGATGGGGGAAGTAAGAGGAAACCCGCGCCCGCTGCGATGTCCGGCAGAAGCCCAGCCGTCCGGCGCTGCGATCCACACCGCACTTCCAGGGGCATAGATCGCACTGCTTGAGGTGCTCGCGTGCGGCCTCCACACGCCGATCCAGCTCGCCGCTGTCCAGCAGGTCAAGATAAGCCGGCCGGAATGCCGTTTGTGTGCTCATTGCGCTTACCCCCGTCCTGCTTGTAGCATAGCGTGGCGGGACACAAAGGGCAATCGCCGAAGACACAGAGGAGGGGGGTCACGCCCCTGCCGGCACCCAGATGTTCTTCACCTGCGTAGCCTCGCGCAGGAACTCCTCGCCCTCACCCTGTTCGCGGCTCATCCAATCACGCGGCTCACCGTAGCTAACCCACGTGCGCTTCATGTTCACCGCCGAGAGATGCTCGACATGGTAACTGCCCAGCGCACTGCCGAAGTACCACACGGCGTCCACGTCCTCGTGCTCGACAAGCACCCGCGTCAGATGGTCACGGTCGCCGGTAACGATGTTCACCACGCCGGGCGGCACATCGGAGGTATCCAGCACCTGATAGAAATCCGTGCCGCACAACGGGTGCTTCTCAGAGGGGATGATCACCACGGTATTGCCGCGTGCGATAGCAGGCGCCATCAGCGAGACAAACCCCAACAGCGGGTACTCATCGGGGCAGGCGATGCCGATCACGCCCACCGGCTCATGGACAGCCACCGTCACGCCGCGCAGGGGCGTCTCCTGCACCGTGCCACCGTACTTGTCGGCCCACGCTGCATAGGTGAAGAGGCGTGAGACCGCCATTTCTACCTCCTCACGCGCCGACTTCAGCGGGCGGCCCGTCATGGCAACAATGCGCCGCGCAAACTCCTCGGCGCGGATGGAGAGGTTCTCGGCGAGATAGTAGAGAATCTGTGAGCGGTTGTAGGGTGAGCGCTCTGCCCAACGGTCGGAGGCCCACATACCGGCCACTTTGTGCGCGGCTTCCACCGCATCGCGGATGTCCTTGCGGTTGCCATCGCCGACGTGTCCCACCAGCTCGCCTTTTGGCCCGAAGACAGGACGGCTGTAGGCCCCATCGGGGCGCACCTGCTTGCCGCCGATGTAGAGCTTAGGCGTGCGGTCAACGGGCGGGAGGGCGCCATCCATTGCTACACCGCCCTCGGCCTTGGCCCCGTCAAGCGGCGCAGGACGCCCGGGGATGGTCTCGCCCCATGTGGCCTGCTTGGCGGCCTCGTCCAACCGAGGGCGCGGACGGGCCTGCCACTTGGGGCGCACGTACTCAAAAAGGCCCTCCCGGCCGCCTTCGCGCCCGAAGCCGCTTTCGCGGTAGCCGCCGAAGCCTGCTGCTCCATCAAACACGTTGTGGCAGTTGATCCACACTGTGCCCGCCTTGATCTTCTGCGCTACGTCGATCGCCACGTTGAGGTCATCGCTCCATACGCTGGCGGCCAGCCCGTAGCGTGTGTTGTTGGCCAGCAGCACCGCTTCCTCTGGTGTGCGGAAGGTCATCACCGCCAGCACCGGCCCGAAAATCTCTTCCTGCACCACGCTGGCCGTCGGCTCAACGTTCAAAAGCAGGGTGGGCTTGTAGAAGCAGCCTCTGGTGGGCATCTCGATATCCGGCTGGAAGATTTCGGCTCCCTCTTCAAGACCGCGCTTCACCCAGCCGTCTATCGTCTCCCACTGCGTCCGATCCACAATGGCGCCGATGTCGATGCCCTTGTCCAGTGCATCGCCCACACGCAGGTGAGCCATACGCTCCTTGAGCTTAGCGATGAAGCGCTCGGCCACGCTCTCCTGCACCAGCAGGCGCGATCCGGCACAGCACACCTGCCCCTGATTGAACCAGATGGCATCCACTACGCCCTCGATGGCGCTGTCCAGATCGGCATCGTCGAAGACGATGATGGGCGATTTGCCGCCCAGCTCCAACGAGAGCCGCTTGCCCGTGCCCGCCGTCTGGCGGCGCAGGATGCGCCCCACATCCGTTGAGCCGGTGAAGGCGATCTTGTCCACATCGGGATGTTCCACCAGCATCGTCCCCACCTTGCTGCTGCCGGTGAGGACGTTCACCACGCCCGCAGGCAGGCCGACCTCAGCAATGATCTCGGCGAAGAGCAGGGCGCTCAAGCGGGTGTAGGAAGCGGGTTTAAGGACAACGGTGTTGCCCATCGCCAGCGCGGGGGCGATCTTCCACGCCAGCATGAGCAGGGGGAAGTTCCAGGGGATGATCTGCCCCACTACACCCAGCGGTTGGTAGTCGCGCAACTCACTCTCCATGAGCTGCGCCCAACCCGCGTGGTAGTAGAAGTGGCGGGCGGCCAGCGGCACATCCACATCGCGCGATTCGCGGATCGGCTTGCCGTTGTCCAGCGATTCGATCACCGCCAGCAGGCGGTGGTGCTTCTGGATATGGCGGGCGATGGCGTAGAGGTAGCGTGCCCGCACGTGGCCGGGTGTTGCACTCCACGAGGCGAAGGCCTCACGGGCGGCCCTGACGGCAGCGTCTACATCCGCCTGCCCTGCCTGTGCCGTCTCGGCGAGCGGCTCGCCGGTGGCCGGATTGTAGTTGGTGTAGTACTCACCGCTGGATGGCTCCACCCAGCGGTTACGGATGAACAGCCCAAAGCGCCGCTTATGCTCATCCAGCCATCTGTAGGCAGCGGCAGGCGACTCCGGCGCAGGGCCGTAGGCCATTGTCTTGAAGATATCGGCGACAGCCATGATTTGACTCCTCTGGCCTTACAGGCAATATCTCGCGTTTGAGGCGTCTACGACCCCATCCCCGCCCCCTCCGTAAAGCGAAGTGGCGGAGAGAGGTCAGGGGCGAGGCCCTTACCCCATCGGCATATGGTGACGGGCAGCGTAGCGCCCCGTCACGTGGTGCGAAAGCTGGCGTTCGATGTCCTCTAGCAGGCTGCTGGCCCCAATGCGGAACAGCGAGCGATCCAGCCAGCCATCGCCCAGCTCCTCCTTCACCAAAATCAGCCAGTTGAGCGCAGCCTTGGCCGTGCTGATCCCCCCTGCAGGCTTGAAGCCAACCCTGTGGCCGGTCAAGGCTTCATACTCATGGATGGCGCGAACCATCACCAGACCCACCGGCAGTGTGGCGTTGACTTTTTCCTTGCCGGTGGAGGTCTTGATGAAATCGGCGCCGGCCATCATGCACACCATGCTGGCCTGATAGACCTGCGTCAAGGTGGCCAGTTCGCCGGTGGCGAGGATGGTCTTAAGGTGCGCCGGGCCACAGGCTTCACGGAAGGTTTTGACTTCCTCATAGAGCGCACGCCAGTTGCCGGTCAGCACATGTTCCCGTGAGATCACGATGTCGATCTCCCGTGCCCCTGCCTCTACCGACTGCTCGATCTCGGCCACGCGCTGAGGGAAGGCGCTCTGACCGGCGGGGAACCCTGCCGAGACGGCAGCAACGGGAATGTCCGTACCGCGCAGTGCGGCAAGCGCATCGCGCACGCGGGCATGGTATACACACACTGCCGCTACGTGCAGGTCATCAAGGCCCAGCGCGGCGAGGAGGTCCTGCCGCACGGGCTGGATGGCTTTGGCGCACAGGCGGCGCACCCGCCCGGGCGTATCATCGCCGGAAAGCGTGGTGAGGTCCGTGCAGGCGACGGCCTTAAGCAGCCATGCGGCCTGCCACTCCTTCTTCACCGAGCGGCGGGCGGTCAGTGTGGCTGCCCGCCGCTCAACGGCGCTGCGGTTGACCGTTACACCCTGCACCCAGCCTAGTTCTAAAGGGATGCCGGGGTTGCGTTCGTCGCTTGTGCTCACAACGGACTCCTCATCGCTTAGGGATGGGCCGACATAAACTCACACGGCCCTGTGGGAGGGCTACACCCCGATTATAGCATGACGGACGGCGCCCTGTGCGCGGGGACAGCATTGTGAAAGGTGCGAAGGAGGTGAAAGGGGGGATGTGGGATCACAAGGGGCGACCTTTGCGCTTTGCGCCTTTCCGTGACTCAGGCCAGCAGATGGGGCATAAACAGCAGGGTCAGGTTGACCGTCATCTGACAGGTGAGGGCAGCGGCCAGTCCGTAGCGCATCCGCACAAAGCCGTAGATGCCCGCCAGCACGGTGGAGAAGATGACGGCGGCGACAAGGTACACGGGCGCTCCTGAAGCGGCAGGCCAGTAGAACAGTGCAGCGCTGAGGCCGGCCGCCAGCACGCTCACTGCAAAGCCACGCCGTTCCTGTAGCACTCCGCGAAAGAAGAGCGTCTCGCCCAGTGGGCCGACAAAGGCCAACGATTGGAAGAGCAGCGCCGCCCCCGCATCGTGGAAAAGCACATCGGCCATACCGGCCAGCCCACCGCTGACGAGCACAAGCAGCGGCAGGCTGAACACCAGCCCGAAGCTGAAACCCCATCCCAAACTGGCCGGCGAGAGCGTGCGCAGTTCC
>DAOTYL010000151.1:0-8192 GCA_034434955.1 Anaerolineae bacterium
TTCGGCCTTTCAAGAGGAGTGCCCAAACTGGCCAATGTGCAATCCAGTGGCTGTGACCCTATGGTACGCGCCTTTGAGGCCGGCCTAGAGGAGGCCCCGCCTTTCCTTAAGCCCAGCACACGCATCGCCACGGTGGCTACCGATGTGCCCGGCATCGCCTACTCCATCCTGCGCCGCGAGGTGCTGACGCACGGCGGGGCGTTCATCTCCACCAGCGACGAAGAAGCCTATCGGGCGCTGAAGATGGTCGCTCAATTGGAGGGCATCTCCTGTGAGCCGGCAGCGGCGCTGGCCTTCGCCGGTTTGATCCGGCTGGTGCGCGAGCGGGCCATCGATCCGGAAGAGGTGGTCGTCGTCAACGTAAGCGGCCACACCTTTCCGGTGGAGAAACACATTCTGGGTGGCGCCCTGGGGCACGACGTGGACGTGACCCCCGCTGCACAAACAGAGATTCCACACGAGGGGCTGCTGGCGGCGCTAGAAGCTGTCGACTATCATATTGCCCGCGTGGTAGTCATTGAGGACGATCCCGACGCCTCGCGCTTGATGGCGCGTATCCTGCGGGCGCATGGCGTGGCTGAAGTGCTGGAAGCCCCCGACGGATTGGTCGGCATTCAGATGGTGGAAGAGACCCACCCCGATCTCATTGTGTTGGACCTCATGATGCCACACATGGACGGCTTCGCCGTGCTGGATCGGTTGAAAGCCAACGAACGCCTGCGCAACGTACCGGTGGTGGTGGTGACTGCCAAAGACCTGACCGCCGAGGAGCGCCGTCGGTTGAGCGGACAGGTGCAAAGCCTGCTGCAGAAAGGCTCCCTGATCGATGAGCAGGTACTTCAGGCCCTGCTTAACGAGAAGATAGGCTAAAGAGCGGCCGTAGGGCATAGAGCGGGGAGCAGGCCCATGAGTCAGCCAAATCGCCGCAACCTGGGGATGGCCGCCGCGCTGTTGACGCCGGTCTTCATGGGCCTGACGCCCATCTTCGGCAAGCTGGCTCTGCGCTCCGGCATAGATGCCTATACCCTTTCGGCATTCCGCACTTGCTTCGCCGCGCTGTTGCTGTGGGCGATCTATGCACTGTTCCTGCGTCGCTACATCTACATCTTCCCGGCAGGCCTCATCGGCACGGCGATCGTCGGCGTGGTCAACGGACTAGGGTCGGTGCTGTACTACAACGGCCTATTGCTGTTGGATAATGCCTCGCTGGTACAACTGCTCACCCTGACCTATGCCATCTTCGCCATGCTGCTGACGCGCGTCTACGGTCAGCACGTCTCGGCGTTGAGCGTCTTGCGAGCCGTGTTGGCGCTTGTCGCCATCTATCTGCTCTCGACAGGGTCGACCTCTGTGGGACATGTGCACTGGTTAGGCGTAGGGCTGGTGATCGGCGGGGCTTTTATGTATGCGCTGCATATCGTGCTCAGCCAGCGCGTGATGTTTGAGATGCCCGCCCCCACGATGACGCTTTACGCCCTCACCTTTATGGGCGCCTCGGTGCTCGTGGTGCGGCTGATCGCAGGCGGCGTCGGCACGTTGAATTGGGCGCCCGCCCAAGTGCAAGGATGGTGGTTTATCGCCGGGCTGACGGCGGTCACCGCACTCTCACGGGTGACGCTCTTCGCCGGTGTGCGCAACCTCGGCCCCCTACAAGCCACTTTGCTCAACATGGCCGAGACAGGCGTGACATTGCTGGCAGCCTTCGTCTGGCTAGGGGAGCGCATGATGCCGATCCAATGGGCGGGCATGGCGCTGCTTGTGATCAGCGTGGCGCTCTCACGCTGGGATGTAGCGGTGACGGATGCCGTCTATCCCCCGCTACCGTACCCCAGCCCCCTCAGCGGGCTACGGCGGCAAGACGAGGCCGCTCCCAATGCGTTCAGCGCAGCGTGGCAGCTCCTCCGGCGTGGAACGCACCCTTCACAGCCCCAGCGACACGAGAGACCATCCTCGTAGCACAGGGGTACGGCTTAGGGTAACTCCGGCATCCCCGCCTCACGGTTGAAGGCACGCCATGCTGCCGCATACAATAGCCCCTGCCGCGCCGTACCGCCCGCCTTGAGCACCTGCTCCGTCCAGCGACGTTCGGCCTCGTCCGCCTCAGCGAAGCAGCGTGCCGCAAAAGCCGCCCGCTCCTCTAGAGGTGCCTCGCGACAGGCCATTGCTCCCTCGATAAACCGCCGCTCCAGCGCATCGCGCTCCTCAGCATAGAGCGGCAGGCGTGTGGCGTAATCGCGTAGGGTGGCGCGGTGCAGCACCTCGTGCCGCCAGAAGAGGCTGGCCTCATCATAGACGCCGGTCGGCAGGGGGCCTGTATCGGGCAGATCGACGCCCAGCCACAACGGCTTGAAGACACTAGTGCACGGTGCAGAGGTCGCCGTCAGGAAGTGCGTCTGCACGTCCGGCGCAAGGTGCGAGACCATCGATCCAACGGCCTGATCGCCGCGGATCGGCCCCCAGCCGGCATGCTGACAAATCTGCCGCCGCGTGATGCCGTAGGCGGGCGTCCAGCGGGGGCCGGCATTGGGCCGATCGGGGCCGTGATCGCGCAGCACGCCCATTATCGTCTCTACGGTGATGCGCCCTTTCTGCGCAGCGAGCAGTTCGGTGGTACGGCACTGGCGCTGGCGGGCATAGCCGAAAGTGGTATAGAGGAAGTCCGAGTAACAGCGAGCAAAGTGGAAATCATCACGCCCTTTGCACCACCCGCGATCCACTGCGTAGGAGACCAGATCATCTGAGGCCAGGTCCCACTCGCTGCCGATGGTGATGCCGTTGGAGATGGTGCGGATGTCCTTGACCCGCTCGGCAGCCCACTGACGGCCTGCCGTCTCCAACACCCACGCCTCGTTGGGGTCGGCGATGATGAAGCTGTTGTGGTAGTAGAGCTTGTGGCGGAAGCCGCAGTTGCCGCCCTGCCCGTACTGCTCCAGCAAGGTGGTGATCACCCCCAGCGCCTCGCGGGCCGTGCGCGACCGTTCCAGCGCCAGACGGATGAAGTCCATGCCGATCAGGCCAGGGCCTTTCTCGTAGGGCACTTTGGCAAACACTGCCTCATTGCCGATGGTCACGCCGTGCTCGTTGGCGCCCATCTCCGCACCCCAAATCCAGAACGGCTTGGCCAGCAACACCTCATAGGTCTCTTCTACCTGCGGGACCTCTATGTAGGTACATTGCACCGTGCTGCCCGGCGCATGCCGCGCACGCGGGATACGCAGCAGGTGGTGCGCTTCATTGGGTTCGCGGTCGGAGTTCTTGCCGAAGAGCGTCACACCGTCGGCAGTGACGCTGCCCAGGGCCACAACGGTATCGCACATGCTCCACACTCCCGTTCGGCAGGATGGACGTTGTGATCATTGTATGTCAGCCGAGGGTTCATCACAAGCCTTGGAGGCATCCGTTTGACCTCACCGGTACGCAGCAGCCAGACGCACAGCCACACTGCTGATGCCTATATTCGCTCACTTCCGCCCCCCACTTGTCCCTCCTATCAGAGGGCCTATAATCTGCCCATAGTGTCCGCACCACAGGATGATAGGCTGTGAGGCAGAGCATGGCAGAGGTCCGCCCCTCTGCACCGACGGAGGGGAAGCGTCCATTTTGGAGAGCGTTATTCGCGCCCGATAAGCGCCTGCTGTGGCTCAGTGGCGTAGTACTGCTGCTGGTGGCAGCAGTATGGGCGTGGTTCACGCCAGCGGGCCTGCTGGGCAAGGCCGACGCCATCGGCTATGCCGTGTGCCACCGCATCACCGTGCGCTCCTTTCTCTTCCCCGATGGGCGGCAGTTGCCGCTGTGCGCTCGCTGCTCCGGAACGTTTCTAGGGGTGCTCATCGGGCTGTGGGGGCCGGGGATTCTGCTGGGGCGGCGGCGGGCGGCACGTTTTCCACCGGCGGCGATCCTCGCCGTCATGCTCGGCATGAGCCTGCTGTGGGCCTTGGATGGGACAAATTCGTTCCTGCACCTTATTCCGGCGCCGAACATCCCCCGCTTCTATACGCCAACCAATTTCTTGCGCTTGCTGACGGGGATGTTGCATGGTATCACCCTGGGGAGCCTCACCCTGCCGATCGCCAACGCCACGCTGTGGGCTGATACAACCGATCGGCGTACCATCGAGCACTGGTGGCAATTGGGGCTGCTGTACGCCATCGGTGGGCTGATGATAGCCATGATCCTGAGTGGCGCGGCGATCTTCCTCTACCCGTTGGCCGTCCTCAGCGCGGTGGGGGTGTTGGCGATCCTAGGGACGATCAGCACGCTTATGCTGGCCACCCTGACAGGGCGCGAGAACGCCGCCTATACCCTCTGGGATGCACTACCGCTGATCTTCGGAGGGCTGGCACTGGCGTTGGCGCTGATCGGGGGAATCGACGCCCTGCGCTATGCGATCTTCGGCTCATGGAGCGGATTTGTCTTCCCTGAGGCTTAGCGGAGGCACCTTGTGAACCACCCTGCTGCCCTGTGCGTACAGGTAATATAGAGAATCTGAGGACAGGAGGGGCAAGCCATGCTGGAGATATTTTCCGCCTTTGGCCTATCGGCCAGCGCCGGATTGAACGCTTACCTGCCGCTGCTGATTGTCGCCATCTGCGCTAAGATCGGCGTGTTTCACCTCAATGAGCCGTTTGACGTGATGACCAGCTGGTGGGTGATCGGCGTATTGGTGGTGCTGCTGCTGATCGAGGTGCTGGTGGACAAGATACCGGCGGTAGACACCGCCAATGACATTATCAACACCGTCATCCGTCCGGCAGCGGGGGCGATCCTGTTTGCTGCCAGCGCCGATATTGTCACTGACCTCAGTCCGGTACTCTCGGTGGTGTTAGGCATCCTCGTCGCGGGGAGCGTGCACGCCGTCAAAGCCACCGCACGCCCAGCGGTGACGGCCTCTACCGGCGGGGTAGGCAACCCCATTGTGAGCACCATCGAGGACCTCATCTCGGCCGTCACGGCGTTGGTGTCGGTGCTGCTGCCCTGGCTGGTGCTGCTCATTGCCACCATGGGCATCGTCATGTTCCTGCGCTGGCGTCTGCGCCGCGCGGAGCGGCGCCACCCAAGCGCTCCGTAAGAGGCGTCCGCTACGTGAAAACTTCCTAGTGGAGCCAGATATGCCGACCGATTCCAACCCCCACCCTGATCTCTCTTCGCGCAAATGGTGGGCTATGCTCGGCATCGGGCTGGGTGTGCTGATGTCCACACTGGACAGCAGCATTGTCAACATCTCACTGCCCACGCTGGTTGAAGCGCTGCATACCACCTTCGCCACTATCCAGTGGGTGGTGTTGAGCTACCTACTGGTCATCACCTCGCTGATGCTGACCGTCGCCCGACTGGGAGACATGCTGGGCAAGAAGAGGTTCTACAACGTTGGCCTTGTGCTGTTCACGGCAGGATCGCTGCTGTGCGGGCTTTCACCCAACGTGGGCTGGCTGATCGCCTTCCGCGCCCTGCAGGGCATCGGCGCGGTGATGATGGTGGCGCTCGGCTCCGCCATCATCACCGAAGTATTCCCCGCTTCTGAGCGGGGGCGAGCGCTGGGTCTTATGGGCGGCATTGTATCGGTCGGCATTGCGGTAGGGCCTTCGCTGGGGGGCATCATCATCGGAACAGTGGGGTGGCGGGCTATCTTTTTGGTCAATGTGCCGCTGGGCCTGCTGGCGACGACGGTGGTGTTTCGGGTCGTCCCACCGTTGCCGCCCCGCGAGGCAGGCCAACGCTTTGACCCCCTAGGGGCGGCCATCCTGCTGGTGACGCTCTCCTCCTACGCGCTGGGCATGACGCTAGGGCAGCGGTTCGGATTTGGCGACAGAGTGGTAATCGCCCTGCTGATCACGGCGGCTATTGGGCTGGTTTCGTTTGTCCTCGTGGAGCAGCGCGTCGCCCAACCCATGATCGAACTGCGCCTTTTCCGCAACGTGCTCTTCGGCGTCAACCTCCTGATGGGCTTCCTGGTCTTCATCGTGATCGGCGGTCAGTTCCTCATGCCGTTCTTCTTGGAGCTGGTGGAGGGCTACTCTATCGGGCAGGTGGGCCTGCTGATGGCCGTCTTTCCGGTGACGATGGGGCTGGTGGCCCCCGTGTCGGGGGCGCTCTCCGACCGCTTCGGCTCACGGGTGATCAGCCTGATCGGGCTGATGCTGATCGCACTGGGCTGCATCCTTGTCGGTATGCTGCGGCCCGGCGTGGGGCCATTGGGCTTTGCGCTACGGATTGCTCCACTGGGCGTCGGCGTGGGCATGTTCAACTCGCCCAACAACAGCGCGATCATGGGAGCAGTACCGCGTCAGCGGCTGGGGGTAGCCTCCGGCCTGATCGCCCTCTCCCGCACATTGGGGCAGACCTCCGGCATCCCTCTGGCCGGGGCGATCTTCTCTATATTGGTGCTGGCCAAGGCCGGGCTATCCGCCGGGGCCGATGTAACGGCCGCCCCTGCGGAAGCGCTGGTGGCAGGCCTGCGCGGGACGTTCCACATCGCGGCAGGGATCATCTCCCTTTCGACGGCACTGGCGGCCTTCGCCCTGTGGTTTGATCGACGGCAGGCCGCCCACACCGAAAGCCCCGCCCAAAAGGAGGCCGCTTCTGGGCGGCACGCGCCTGAAGCGCCGCCAGCGCTTTCAGCACCTCCCGGCGCTCCCGATCGCTGATGGGCAGGGCCTCAAACTCCTCGCGGTCGAGCACCCGCATAGCGCCATCAGGGGCGATGAAGAGGTCAAGCGCGAGGTCGTCGGCGCTCACCGTGTGCTCATCCAGCCGCGCCGGTCGGGTGAAATTGCAGTACCAGCCTTTGAGGTGATCATCTGTCACGTCGTGCACTTCGAAGATGTTGTACCAGCGGTCGTTGTAGAACTCCTCTATAAAGCGGTCACCGCGCCGGAAGGTGATGTAGTCCAGTATCAGATCGTCGCGGTTGAAGCGCGCTTCTAATCTGACACGCCTAGATGTGCGCACGAGCACTGTGCCCTCGTAGCGCCACACCTCTCTGCCAGTGTGGTCGTTTTTAATGACGGTGATGATTTGAGGAGAGGGTCTCATCGGCGGTTAGGGATGAGCAAAGTCAGAGTCGTCTCCTTGATAACCTCTATAAGAGGTGGCTCCTGATGTCAACAGCACATTTTGTTTTGAGGTGGGGAGCCACAATACGGCGCATCTCTTTCTGCTATCTTGCCTGCCCGCGATAGGCTTCAGGGGGTACCACCACCCCCGCGAACGCTTCAAAGGTCAGGTCGTGGATGTCCAGCGCCAGCGCCCGTCGCACGTTCTCGAAGATCGCGGCGTAGCTACAGGTAAGACCTTCCTCAAGGCGCAAGCCTAGGCGGGCAGCCAGCTCACGGATGTCTGGCGGGGGGCCTTCCAATTCCAGAAACCAACCGTAGGGCATCTCGTCCAGTGCGGCTTCCACAGCCCCCCAGACGAACGTCTCGCGCCGCTTTTCGTAGCGCCAGTAAGGCGTATAGCCCAGCATCGCCAGTGCTGCCAGCGCGGCCTGCGCATCGCCGACCATCACCTCAACCTCGCGCCGCATGCTGAAAGCCGGATCGCCGCCGCTCAGTGGGGCCTTGACCGTTAGGATGTGCTCGACGCCCTGTACCGACGTAATCCGCCGCAAGCGGAGCACTATGTCACGGGCGCTCAAACTGCGCGAAGGGTCATCCAGCCGGATGTTCAACTCCTCCCGCATGCCCTGCGAGATGGCTCCTTCGCGCTCTAGCGCGGCTCGCATGGCTGACGGATCGTCTACCACGAACTTGATCTCAATCTCCTGCCGGTCGGGCATGGTTGTCCTTCCGCACGGGATAAAGCCTTCAGTCAGATTGTAGCACAGCGTCATCGGAGCCAAAAACCCGCCGGAAGGTCTTGCGTGAGGGGGGGAGGTATGCTATACTGTAAATGCGCTGGGGGGGAAGCCCCTGAGCGGAGAAGGGAGGGGAGTGGACGGACTGCGAGGTGAGGGAGAGGAAGCGGAGGGCAGGAGGTCCACTCACCGCCGACCGGAGAAGGTTGGCGGTTTGCGTCCCTGAGGGAGCTTAACAACCGCAGAGGTGACAGGTCTAGCGCAGCCCTGAGAGGAAGGACGAAGGGCAGCCTTGTGAGGCTGTTGGAAGCGACGGAGAGTTTGATCCTGGCTCAGGATGAACGCTGGCGGCGTGCCTAATACATGCAAGTCGAGCGCGAAGCCGGGTGCTGCGAGGTAC
>DAOTYL010000152.1:0-6066 GCA_034434955.1 Anaerolineae bacterium
AGCAGGGGTAGAACCTCACTCCTCCCTCGCGCGGTGCGCCGTACCGCCCTGCTTAAACATCAGGCAGGCTGCAGTCGGTAAACCTTCACCAAACGTATACCATGCCCTCATAATTCCTACACAGGCTTCTGGTATGCTCGTGACAAATCGCGCAAACGGAAAGGAGCGTTTCAAATGTCCAAGTGGATTAAGGTTGCCGGGTTGGGTATCGCTGGTCTGGCCGTGCTTGTAGGCGTGCTGTTCGGCGGAGCGACCATTGCCCATGCGCAGACGCCCACGCCGGTGCCGGTGCCGCCTTATGGGAGCGGCTACGGGCCGCGCGGCATGATGGGCAGCGGCTACGGCGTCATGGCGCAGTACCGCGACCAGATTCATGCGGCCATCGCCGAGGCGCTGGGCCTCAGCGTTGAGGAGTTTGAGGCCCAGATCGCAGCAGGCAAGAAGCTGCCGCAGATCGCCAGTGAGCAGGGCGTGGCCATTGAGGACGTGTGGGCAGCGGCGCGGGCCGCCCGCGAGGCGGCCATCCAGCAGGCCGTTGCAGACGGCGTGATCACGCAGGAGCAGGCCAACTGGATGCTGAACCACATGCAGCAGGCCGGCGCACAGCGTCGTGGAGCGGGCCGCATGGGGCGCATGAACGGCGGTTTTGGCCCCTGCCCCTATGGCTATGCCCTTCCCCAGACGGGGAGCTAACGTCTCACCACCCTCCCCACACCGGCCCGACGATCTCGTTGTCGGGCCGGTTATTTTTGTGCAATGAGATCACAGCAGGGCCAGGGCTACGCCGACAATGCTGGCCAGAATGCCCACCAGCCAGAAGCGCTGCACGATCTGCGTCTCGCTCCAGCCGCCGAGCTCGAAGTGGTGATGCAAAGGGGTGCGGCGGAAGATACGCCGATCTTCGCCCCATAGACGGCGGCTGATCTGCACCGAGGCCACCTGTAGGATCACGGAGACAGTCTCAGCGACGGGGATAATGGCGATGATGGGCAAGATCAGCCACTGGCCGGTCATCAGCGCCACCGTCGCCAGCGTGGCCCCTAGCGCCAGCGAGCCGGTATCGCCCATAAAGAGTTGCGCCGGATGTGCATTGAACCACAAAAAAGCGAAACAGGCTCCCACCATCACAAAGCAGAACTGCACGAGGTATACCTGCCCCTGAAGTTGGGCGATCACGCCGTAGGCGGCGAAGGCACTGGCGGTGATAATGCCCGCCAGCCCGTCCAGCCCATCGGTCAGATTGACGGCGTTGGATGTACCGACAAGAGCAAACATAGCAATGGGGATGTAGAGCAAGCCGAGGTCAAACTTGAAAGGGATGCCCGGGACGGCCATAGAGTGGATATCCAGCCCGTAGTAGAGCACAAGCGCCGTGCCCAACGCACCGAGCACCTGCGCAGCGAACTTGAGCCGCGCCGGGATGCCCTCCCCAACGACGCGCTCCCCACGGACGCCTTCCCAGTCATCGAGCGCACCGAGGCCGCCGTAGTAGATGAGGACAGCCAGCGGCACAAGGATAGAGCGGCCTGTGATGTCCCGCAGCAGCAGGTTGGCGATATTAAGGCCCAGGGTGACGATCAGCACGGGGAAAAGGATGAGCAGGCCGCCCATCGTCGGCGTGCCGATCTTGCGGCTGTGCACGTCGGCAATCTCCACACGCACCTGCTTGCCGATGCCCAGACGACGCAGGATTTCAATAAACGGCCCGCCCCAGATCACGGTGATGAGGAAGGTCAGGCCGCCAACGGCTAACGCAAATGCGGTTGCTCTCATCAGGTTCTTCCTCTTGCCAGCAGATGGCAATATCGCATCCCCGCACCCGCAGGGAAGGGGTCGGGGAGACTGCGGCCCGTAAGAGGTGAAAGGCTATTGCTCCGCCGCCTCACTAAGCAGGCTGACGATGCGCTCCATACCCACTGCCCGCGATCCCTTGACCAATATCACATCGCCCGGCTCAATCTGCGTCAGCAGGAAAGCTGCCGCCTCCTCTGGCGTGGCGAAGGTGTGCACGTATTCGGCGGGCATGCGGCAGCGCAGCGCCTCCTCGGCGATGATGCGCCCGCGCTCCCCCACCGTCACCAACAGATCGGCCACCGCCGAGGCACGGATGCCCACGTCGCGATGGCCGCGCTCCTCATAAGCGCCCAGCTCCAGCATATCGCCCAGCACAGCGATGCGCCGCCCCTCCATGAGGTCATTGAGCAGGTTGAGGGCGGCGAGTGTAGAGGGGGGGCTGGCGTTGTACGTATCGTCCAGAATCACCGAGCCGCGCGGGCCTTTGACGGCGATCAGCCGCAGCTGGCTGCGCGTGGATTGCAGGCCGCGCACCACCTCTTCCCAACCGAGGCCCTCGGTAAAGCCGACCGCCGCCGCACGCAGGGCGGTGTGCACACTGTGGCGCCCCAACATAGGCAAACGGATGCGGTAGCGCTGGCCGCCGTAGTGCATCCAGAAGCGGATGCCTTCCAGTCCGAAGCTCTCAATGTCTTCGGCCCAGATGTCGGCGGTGGGGTCAAGGCCGTAAGTCATGACCCGCGCCGCTGTGCGCTGCGCCAGCGACATGACGCGCTCATCATCCTTGTTGAGGATGGCAACGCCGTCGGGGGGGAGTGCCTCTACCAGCTCGGCCTTGGCATTGACGATGGCCTCCATCGATCCGGCACGCTCCAGATGCACCGGCGCGATGAGCGTCACCACGCCCACCTGCGGCGGCGCGATACTCGTCAGCAGGCGGATCTCGCCGGTGGTGTACATGCTCATCTCCAGCACGGCACGCTGATGCTCATCGCGCAGTTTGAGCACCGTCACGGGGATACCGATCTCGTTATTGTAGCTCTTCTCGCTTTTCAGGGTGCGGTAGCGCACGACGAGCACATCGGCGATGAGCTCCTTGGTGGTGGTCTTGCCCACACTACCAGTGACGCCGATGATGCGATGATCGGGGTCGGCGTCAAGCCAGCGACGGCACCAACGGCGGGCAACTTCTTGCAGCGCCAACAGGACGTTCTCCACGCGCAGCACAAGCGGCGGCGGGGGCAAGGATGCGCCCTCCGCACCACGCAGGTCCACGATGGGATAGGAAGTCTCCACCTCGCGGTCGACAAGCGCCGCCAGTGCGCCGTGCTCAAAGGCGTTGGGGACGAACTCGTGGCCGTCGGTCTTCTCACCGGGGAGGGCGGCAAAGACCATGCCCGCCGCCTGCCGCGAGTCGATAGCCACACCGTCGACGGGATGTGCTCCATCCAAGCGCCGGCCCGTGAGGGCCTCAACGAAGAACTCCAACGTGAGGGTCATGTTGCTTCCGCCAGCACCTGCAAGCAGGTCCCTAATCCTATCTTTACGCCATCAACACTTCGCCGCGTTTCACCCCCGTATCTTAACGGGCACGCTAAAGGGCGAAATGGCACCCATCCTGCCAGCATTATAACCCCGATCGGGTCGTGGCTCTATAGCCTCGTCCCCCGCGTTGACACGTTCCCCCCGCCGTGTTAGACTGGCTGCCAGCGTTTGCCCTGCACCCGCGTTGAGGGCAATGCCAGCCGTCAGATCGAGGATACAAGTCATGAGCCTTCGCGACAGGGTCATTCAGGAGCGCCGCCGCCGTACCCATCGCACGTTGATCGGCATCATCCTCGCCACGCTGCCCTGCTATTTTTGCGGCATCGTGCTGCTGGTGGGCTTCAGCGGCGAAGCGCCGCCCACGCCAACAGCCACCTTTACCGGTATCCCTGTCACAGCGACGCCTAGCGACACGCCTACCGCCACCGCCACCATCACCCCGACGATCACGCCCGGTGGCCCCACGCTGACCCTGCCCGCCACACCCACCCAGTACTTCCCGCCCACCAACACCCCCACGCCGGACCTTAACGCCACGGCGACCACCAACGCCCTCCTGACGCAGGGTGCTTACCTCCTCACCCAGACGGCGCAGGCGGCGACGGCCAACGCGCTGGCCACCGGCACGGCGCAGGCCGGCATGACGGCCACCGCCGGGGCGATCCTCACCGCCACCGCCGGAGCCAACCGCCCGCCGCGTGCCGTCCGTGACGAGGTCACCACACTGATGGGCACGCCGGTAACGGTCAACGTGTTGGCTAACGACAGCGACCCCGACGGCGATCCCATTGCCATCAGCAGCTTTGACGCCGTCTCCGAGCAGGGCGGAGCGGTGGCGTGCACCGCCTCCGCCTGCACCTACACGCCACCGGCGGGCTTTGTGGGGGGTGATGTATTCCGCTACACCATCTCAGATGGGCGCGGCGGCACAGACTCGGCACGGGTGGTGGTGACGGTCACCGCGCCGCCCACCAGCACACCGACCGTCACCAACACGCCAACCGCCACACAGGAAACCGCAACGCCGTGAGGAAAGAAGCAAGGGCATGGACCTTGAGAAGCACCTCGTTGAACTCTCCGAAGCAGCAGGCCTCGCCGGTTATGAAGCGCCGGTGCGCCAGATTCTGCGCACGGCGTGGGAGGGCCTGGCCGATGAATACAGCGTAGATGGGTTGGGCACACTGCTGGCCATCAAGCGCGGCAGCGACCCCGCACCGCGCCGCCGTGTGCTGGTCACCGCGCACATGGATGAGATCGGCCTGATGGTGACGCGCCGCGAGGGGGCGTTCTTGCGCGTCACGGCGGTAGGCGGCGTGGATCGGCGCGTGCTGCTGGGCCAGCCGGTGATCGTACACGGCGAAAAGCCGCTGCCCGCACTGATCGGCAGCAGGCCGCCGCATGTGCTACCCGCCGAAGCCCGCAATCACTACCCCAGGATTGAGGACCTGGTGGTGGATACCGGCCTCAGCGCCCGCCAAGTGGAGCGCCTAGTGCCCATCGGCGCACCGGTGACGTTTGCGCAGAAGGCTGCTCCGCTGGTCGAGGGGCTGATCTGCGGCAAGGCGCTGGATAACCGCGCTTCGGTGGCCGCCCTCACGCTCATCTTGCACGCGCTGCAAGGGCGGACGCACCGCTGGGATGTGCTCGCCGCGGCGACGGTGCAGGAGGAGGTTACGCTGGGCGGCGGGAGGACCATCGCTTGGCGCACCCAGCCCGACATCGCCATTGTGATAGACACAACATGGGGAGTAGGCGTCGGCGTGGGCGAAGAGGAAGGCTTCAAGCTGGGCGAGGGGCCGTCGCTGGTCATCGGGCCGAATGCGCACCCCAAACTGTTCCACCTGCTGCGTGAGAAGGCGAAGCAGCTGGAGATCAAGGTGCATCCGGAACCCATGCCGCGCAGCAGCGGCACCGAAGCCTGGGCGGTGCAGGTCAGCCGCGACGGCGTACCGACCGCCATCCTCGGTATCCCCATCCGCAACATGCATACGCCGGTGGAGATCGTCGCCCTGCGGGACATCGAGCGCACAGCGCGGCTGGTAGCGGAGTTCATCACCGATCTGGATGACAAGACGCTGAGCAAGCTGGCGTTGGAGGGCGAAGAGTGACCTCATCCCCGCCCCAACAAGCCAGAGGCTTGCGGGCCTGAGTTGCGCTCATCGTGCAGGAGCAAGGTTCATGCACAAACTAGAAGAGTGGCTTGAGAGGTTCCAGCGCTACACCCTGCTGGCCGCGCTGCTGGGGGCGGCGCTCATCGTGGGGGGCGCGTTGGCCTTCGCCGCATTGAGCGCCCCGCTGCGCTACGTGGGTTTGCCGCTTATGTTCCTCGGCGTGCTGCTCATCCCCAGCGCCGGAAAAAGCGAACGGAAAGACGGAAGCGAGAGATGAAGGTCCTGCGACTGCTTTCTGAGGCGATAGGCGTCAGCGGCGCAGAGGACGAGGTGCGCCGCCTCATCCTTGACCTTATTGCGCCGCACGTGGACGACGTGCAGACCGATACGTTGGGCAACCTCATCGCCACTAAGCGCGGCACAGGTCGCCGCCGCCTGAAGGTGCTCATCGACGCCCATATGGACGAAGTAGGGTTGATGGTCACCGGCTACACGAGCGATGGGATGCTGCGCGTCAAGGCGGTGGGTGGGCTGGATGAGCGCCTCCTGCCCGGCATACGGGTGCTGGTCGGCCCGCAGAAGATAGCAGGGGTGATCGGCGCCAAGCCCGTGCACC
>DAOTYL010000153.1:0-1929 GCA_034434955.1 Anaerolineae bacterium
ATCGCCGAGGAAGCCGAAGCGCAGCTTGCCGCACGTGTGTACCAGATTCACCCCGCCGAGCTGCTGGACCTCATGCACGACCCTGCCGTGCGCGTGGTCATGCTTGATGTGCGTAGTGAGACTGATTACAACACTTTCCACATCATTGACGCGCGTCACGCTCCGCTTAAGGAACTTCCTAAGCTCACCAACGAGTTGTTGTCACAACCGCAGAACACGGTGATCGTCGTCATGAGCAACGACGAGACTGCTGCCACCGAGGCTTGGAAAATGCTTGTCTCCCAGAGTGTGCCCAACGTCTACATCCTGGGAGGTGGAGTCAACGGCTGGATCGACACCTTCGCCGATGAGGAGTTTCGGGCGACGCATGCTATCGAGGGCGCACCGGATGATACGCTGCGCTACCGGTTTGAGGCGGCATTGGGAGCACGTCATCCGGCGGCAGAACCCGACCCGCACGAGTTTGACTTGGAGTACGAGGCCAAAGTGCAGCTTCAAATCCGGCGCGGGCCGACCGGCGGTGGTTGCGGAAGCTGACCCTTACCGCTGCTCCCTTTTCCTCCGCAGCTCACGATTGTGGAGAAAGGGTGTTTTTTCCGGCAGGGGCAGGGCGATGCCTTGCCCCTGTTTGCGTCCTTTGCAGTGGGAGGGGGATTCAAGAGGGAAACCCTCTCTGCGTGTGTCGACTCCTCCACTGTGGGTGTAGCCTGTGCCGATTTGCAAAAATATCGCCCCTGCTTGACAATAGTATGCTATGAGGAGAAGCCCTGCACCAGCAGCGCTTGTTGCGCTGCTGACCCTCGCTGCGTGTGCCATCGAAGAACCAGCCCCCGTCCTTGTTGAACCTACGGGTCTTGTCACCTATAGACACCCCAGCGGGGTCTTTGCGCTGGACGTACCCCCCACCTGGGCCATCAGTGACACTTCCGATGCCTATGCGCTCAATGTCAGTTTCTCCCCGCCCGACTCTCCTACTCCGCTGGTCGGCGTGTATGTGGTCACCCTCAGCGCATTTGATCCCTCCCTGCCCCCCGGTGCGCCGCCTGAACTTAACCATCTGGCCGATCTCTACCGCAGCACGATGTATACGTCTGCAGAGGCGACGTACAAAGAGGTGGCGCGTGAGCCGCAGCCCGACGGTAGCCTGCGTATCGCTTTCCTCATCGAGGCCCCACAGGGCACCAGCCAACATAACGATTTCCTGCAGGTCAACGGGCCATATTTTGTCGCCCTGCGGGTGCGCTTGCCTGATGACGCTGCCCACCTGCGCACGCTGAGCCGCGTAGTCAATACGTTAAGCGTGGATCCAACGGCAGCGTGGGTCAGCAACCCCGAGGCGGCAGGCGGCGGCGCCCCCCACAACCTCATCGACTTTGCCGGCCTCAATGCCTGGGTAGATCGCAGCGGTGGGTTCGTCATCGCCGGGCAGGTAGTCAACCGCACTGTGCAGCCGCTGGAGTTTGTACGCGTCAATGCGCGGCTTTACGATGCTGAGGGCCACCTACTGTTGGAGCGTGACAACTTCGTCTCTTCAGACCTCATCCAGCCTAATGAGTACGCTCCCTTCTCTATCCTGTTCAGCGACGGTCTACCCTCAGGCGTTGTGCGCTACGATTTGGGGGCCTCCGGACGCTACGCTGACTATGCTGCGCATACCTTCTACGGGCCGCAGAATTTCGCCTTAACCTCGGACATCGCCTTTGATGAGAACGGTCTGCTGGTGATCAGCGGGCAGGTGCGCAATGACGGGAATC
This sequence comes from Anaerolineae bacterium, assembly GCA_034434955.1. Classification (GTDB taxonomy): domain Bacteria; phylum Chloroflexota; class Anaerolineae; order Aggregatilineales; family UBA3940; genus DAOTYL01. Next base: position 1,755 of record DAOTYL010000153.1, read on the forward strand.
GCACCGCCGAACTGGTCAAGGTAATCGCTGTTGTCTTTGATGAGCAAGGGCGCGTGGTCGGTATGGACACCACGCTGGTGGACACGCCGCGACTGGCCCCGGGTGAGGTCTCCAACTACCGCGTGAGCTTCTTCGAACTGGGCGGCTCAGCAAGCACGTTCAAGGTCTCGGTGCA
>DAOTYL010000154.1:0-6954 GCA_034434955.1 Anaerolineae bacterium
CCGTCGTCGCCTACACTGAAGTACACATCGCCGCTGCGCGAGAATGTCCCGTTGCGGCATCCTTCAATCGATGCCACCTCGTCAAACGCATGGGCCTGAATGCTGGTCACCAGCTCCCAATCTGTGGTGCGCCAGATCACAACCGTGCCGTCCACAAAGCAGTTGGCCAACAGCGACTCATCGGGCGAGAATTGCAGATCGCGGCCCGGATAGCGTGCCGGGTGGGGCAGCTCTTTGCGGAAATCGTAGCCCTCTGTGGTGTAGACATAGGTAGCGCCCGTCTCGCTGGTGACAGCCAGCCAGTCCGTGCCGTAGGCAACCGACCACAGCCACTGCCCCGATGGTCTGCGCTGCGTGAGGCTGAGGCCGTCCACTTGGTAGATAAAGACGCGGCTGCTGCCTCGGCTGACAACGGCAAAGCGGCTGCCGTCCGGCGACCAATCCACATCGTAAACCACGTAGCCGGTGAGGTTCACGCCGCTGGTCGCTTGGCTGTTGGCGGTGTTCCAGATCAAGATGTCATCGCCGCTGGAGCGTCCGCTGGAGATCAGCCGTGAGCCATCGGGGGAATAAGCCAACCCTCTGCCCGGGCCGTTGTGCTCATATAGCTCGGCAAGCAACCGACCGCTGTCGGCATCCCAAAGGCGCACCACGCGATCCCATCCCAGCGTGGCGAGGGTATGGCTGTTCGGCTCAAAGGCGCTGGCCAGCACCGGCCCGATGGCGGCAGGAAACTGGCGCAATTCCTGCAAGGATGCGACGTTCTGCGCTGAGATGGTGCGCTCGGAGGGTGGCGCTTCGGGCGGTGGCGAGGGGGAGGACGGAACAGGGGTCTGCGTGCCGCAGCCCACCCCTATCAGGAGGGCTAGCCCTAGTGCTGCTCCGACGGACACGCATTTGAACCGCCAGGCCTTCTTCGCATCCATAGCCGCTCCTTAGACAATGCACCACTGCCGTCTTCATCATAGCATACGTTGGGGGCGGATTTCACCGAGGGGGTGAGGCTGTTCCCGAAGGGGAGGCAGGGGGGTGGGGATCGTCCGCCCAATGTACCCTGCACAGCAGCGAGCGGTCAAAAGTGCGCAGGTCGCTGTCGGCGGGGAGGGCTTGCAGTGCGTCGCGCAGGCGCAGCGCATCGGCACGCAGGCGGGCCACATCCACGCCGCAGCAGGTATCCGGCAGGAGGGCCAACCCGCGCAGGCTGCGGCGCAGCATCTTCAACGCCCCGCGCCGATTGCCGCGCGTCACCTGATAGCAGGCAATGCCCACCTGCAAGATGGCCTGATAGAGATGGCGCAGCGGCCCCGCCTCGGCCATCCACAGCGCCTCCAGTAGATCGTGCTGTTTGTAGTACTCGCCAGCGTTGAAGCGCTCAAGCGCTTCGCGCGCCTGCGGCGGCAGGGGGTCGGCGCACTGCTGGATCAGCCGTTGCCGGGCCTTGTCGTCCAGCGGGTGGGCATGTTGGCTGGCGATAGTGGGCAGGTGGGTGGCCAGCTCCTGCGGCGTCAGTGTTACGTCGGCCCCGGCAGCCTGCGCCTGCGCACGTATGGCGGCATCTTCAGCAACAAGCACGATGAGGATACGGCGTGTGGCTGCGTTGGCCTTTGCTGCTGCCGACCAGAAGTGCCAGCCCACCGCATCGCCGTTCACCAACACCAGTGCGACGTGATGGTCAGCCAGCCAATCCGCATAGCCGGCACGCTCGCAGCGATGGGCGACGTCAAAACCCAGCGTGGTGAGGATCGCCGCTGCCTCCTGCGCCCAGTGCGGTGTGGCAGTGATGACGGCCAATGGTTTGCCCATAAGGTGATTGTATAAGGTCGGTGCAGGAGGTTCAACCGTGTGGCTGGAGGCCGATGGGTCGGTGGGAACTGTTGCTGGGCGTGCCTGTGGGTCTATAATGGAGACGTGCTTCGCTCTGCATCGTTGATCGCCCTCTAGCTAAGGAAGGAATTGCTTGTGAACCGCACATACCTGTATGACATCCACGTGAGGCTGGGCGCACGCATGGTGCCCTTTGCTGGATGGGAGATGCCTGTGCAGTACACCAGCCCGCTGGAGGAGCACGCTACTGTGCGCAGCGTGGCCGGCCTGTTTGATATCGACCACATGGGGCAGATCGTGGTGGCCGGGCCGGACGCCCTGGCCTTTTTGCAGTACATGGCCACCACCGATGTCTCCGAGTTGGCCGAGTGGGAAGCGCACTACTCCCTGCTGTGCTACGACGACGGCACAACGGTGGATGACATCTTCATCTACCGCCTGCCGGAGCACTACTTTGTGGTCGTCAATGCCGCCAACCTGAAGAAGGATGTGCGCTGGCTGCAGGCCCATACGCCGGGCTTCGATGTGACCGTGACGGACGTCTCAACCGAGACCTACATGCTGGCCTTCCAGGGGCCGCAGGCACAGGCTATCCTGCAAACCATCTGCGATGTGGACCTCAGCCGGGTGCCCTTCCATTTTGCGGCACGCGGCAAAGTGGCAGGCGTAGAGACGCTCATCGGCAACACCGGCTACACCGGCGAGTACGGCTACGAGCTGTTCTTTGACGCCTCTCATGCCGAACACGTGTGGAATGCCATCCTTAAGGCAGGTGAGCCGCACGGCGTCAAGCCTATCGGGCTGGCCGCCCGCGACAGCCTGCGCTTTGAGCCGTGCCTACCGCTCTACGGCCACGAATTGAGCGCCTCCATCACCCCACTGGAGGCCGGCTTGGGGTTTGCCGTCAAGACCGACAAAGGCGACTTTGTGGGACGCGAGGCGCTGCTCAAACAGCGGCTGGAAGGGCCGCCCCGTAAGCTCGTATGCCTCGAGATGATCGAGAAGAGCGTGCCCCGCGAGCACTATGAGGTGGTGGTTGAGGGACAGCGCGGCTTTGTGACCAGCGGCATGTTCGCCCCGACTGTGGAGGCCTACGCGGCGATGGCGCTCATCCCTGCCGAACTGGCCGAAGTAGGCCGCGAGGTGGACGTGATCATCCGCGGCAAGCCTCGGCGGGCGAAGATCGTCCCGCGCCCGTTCTATATTCCGGCCTACCGCCGTTGAGGGCGCAGAAGGGGCTGCCTACAGGAGGATGGCATGGAAACAGAACCGCGCAGCAAAGCGCAAGAAGAGCTGGCGCAGATCATCGAATCGGCGCGAGCGCTGGGCGTGGAGATGGACGAGCAGGAGGCGATCCAGTGGCTGACGGCGGTAGCGGCGGCCCAGGGAGGCGCAGCAGAGGTCGTAGTGGACGCTGCCAGCGGAATGTATGGCCACCGCGTGGCCCTGCTGGACTTTGACCCTGCCGACTTGGAGCGCCTGCGCCGCGTAGCGGCCATTGTGGAGATTCCCGATCGACCCAACGTGGAGACGGCCATTGCGCTCTCGGGTAGCTCGGCCCAGTCGCGGGTGCAGACTTTCCCGGGCGACTTTGACTACTTTGAGCGTGTCAACATCAAAGCCGCCACGCGCGAGGAAGCCTGCCGTATACTGGGCGAGGTGATCCGTGAGAAGGCACTCTCACGCCTGCGCGGGCCGGGCTATCAGCTGACCGAAGTGCGCTTTGGCACCTATCAGCACGCAGTCATCAAGGGGGATGAGCGCATCAGCATAGGCGGCTCCATCTGCTGGGCGCCGGCAGAAGTGGAGGACGGGCGATTTGACGTGCTGACATCGGACGGCCAGCCGATGACCATTGGTTGGGATTATGCCTGCCGCGATCCGGGCTGGTGCAAACTGGACTGGGTGCTGGTGGACCCCGGGCGGGCGCGGGTGGTCAAGGCCAGCAACATGCTGGATGTGACATGGGAAGCTCCCGATGGCAGCGTCACCCCGCTGGATGGCTTCATTGATCCCTACTTTCAGGAGGTCTATCTGGAGGCGGAGTCGATCCCCCTCTTCACCAAGATCATCAAGAACCTCAACCCGCAGGCGCTGCAGAAGTACGTAGCCGATCTGGAAAATGAGGTGCGCAAGTACACGCACGGCGCTCATGCCAACTTCGGCAAGGCTGCCAAGCGCATGTACAACATCTTCCGTCTGACGGGCCGCTACGAGGAGGCGGCCTACGTGCGCGAGCTATTTGACGAGCCGGCGGCGTTGCTGTATCAAGTCGGGGCGTTGATGGACGGCCTGCAGGACCTCCGTGAAGGGGCAGTAGACACAGATACATTGCTCATCCACCTGGAAGACCTCATCCGCAGCGTGATCGAGACCTGCGACGGCCCCCGTGAAAGCAAGATCGTGATGGCCCTGCTGCGCCTGCGTGACATGGTCATGGGTCGGCGCGAGCGTGCCACCGAGTGGGTGCCCCTGCTGTTGGCAGCGCAGGAGGAGATCAACGCGCTGGTGAACGAGTACTTTGAGGCTCGTCTACGCGGCTTACCCCAGATCGACGCTTACCTTGACGCGCTGGGGGAGGGGGAAGGGTGAGAGTTTCTCCCTCCCTTTGCCATCGGCCAAAGAGGACCGTGTGAGCATCCGCCGCACACTGGCCCAACTGGGCTTGGACCCCAAAAAGAGCCTCGGTCAGAGCTTTATGGTGGAGCCGCGTGCGCTGCAGCGCATGGTCCAAGCCGCCGATCTTTCCCCTGCCGACGCCGTGCTGGAGATCGGCGCTGGGCTGGGGGCACTGACCGACCTGCTCGCCGAGCGTGCCCGCCGCGTCGTCACTGTGGAAGTGGATGGGCGCTTTATCCCCTACCTACGCCGCCGCTATGCCCATGCGCCAAACGTGGAAGTGGTGCACGCTGACATTCTGCAGGCCGACCTTGCGCACCTGATGGGAGCCGACGCCGAAGCGTACAAGGCGCTTGGCAATCTGCCCTACTACATCACCTCGGCTATCTTGCGCCACCTGCTGGAAAGCCCCACACCGCCGCGCCTGCTGGTCCTCACTGTGCAGCGCGAGGTGGCCGAGCGCATCACCGCCGCACCGGGGGCGATGAGCCTGCTGGCCGTGAGTGTGCAGTTTTACGGCACGCCGCAGATCGTAGCGCGGCTGAAGGCGGGCAGTTTTTATCCACCGCCGGAGGTGGAGTCAGCCATTGTGCGCATCGAGCCGCGCACGGGCGGGCCGCTCCTGCCATCGCATGAGGCAGAGCGCTTCTTCCGCATAGTGCGGGCGGGGTTCGGCCAGCCGCGCAAGCAGCTGCGCAACAGCCTCGCAGCTGCGCTGCCCCTAGAGGCGCAAAAGGTGGTAGACTGGCTGACGGCGGCAGGCATCGACCCGCGCCGCCGCCCTGAGTCGCTCGCATTGGAGGAGTGGCTGGCGCTCTACCGCACCGCTCCGCCGTTGGAAGGTGAGCCTTGAGCCATCTGTTGAAACGGAAGCGCGTAACCGCCCCCCGCGAGGCCAGGCCCCCTACCCGCTTTGACCGCTCGCGGCGCAACACGCTGATCGTCATTGTGCTGGCGGCGGTGGCGCTGGTGCTATCGGGCGTGGCCGGGCTAGCCGTTCAGAGTGGGCGGCGCAATGCGCCGCTTACGCCGCGCTACATAGACATCTGGGCGGTCTATCCCGATGGCTCCCTGCGCTTTGTGACCATCTTCCATCCGCCTGAGGAGGGTGCCGAACCGCTGGTGGAGGTCGCCGGGCCGCTCGTCGCCGCAGAGGAAGACATTCTCAATCTGGAGGCCTTCGGCGGCGAGGTGGTGTCACAGGAGATACTCCCCGGCCCGGGGCAAGATAGCGCCCTGCTCTATCCGCGCCTGAGGCTGGGCCGCGAGCCGGATGCGGGAGGCGTCCCCTACGGTGTGGATGTCCACACCCAACGCTCGCCCTATCTCAGCGCGGACCCTCTCCTCCCCGGCGCGGACCTGCTCGCGTTGGGGGTAAAGGATGGGCAGGGCTACTTTCGGCAGGTGATCGTGGCGGTGGCCCTGCCGCGCGGTACGACTGTCAACCCGTTCTCCGCTCTGCAGCCCTACCGCGAGGTGCGCATAGGCGGCTGGCAGGTTTACTACTTCGACACGACCGAGGCGCAGGCCACCGACGCCATCCGCGTCAGTTTCCACCTGCCCCATGGAGCCACCTCGCCCGATCTGGACTACTGGCGGATAGAGCAAGAACGGTAAGCTGCACCCCTGATCCCCCTCCAGTCGATGAAGAGAGATCGGGGGAAGTCCCAAAGAGCACAGGTAGGCGTTATGAGCATCTCCTTACAGTTTGGCATGGGCCTTATCTTCAGTGCGCTGATCGCTGCGCTGGCCTATCGGCGCGGGGCGCTCTCCACCAGCGGCGTGATCGGCGCGGTAGTGGTCGGCACGGCGATCTTCGGCTTCGGCGGTTGGGTGTGGGGCCTGCTGCTGATCGCCTTCTTTGTGCTTTCCAGCCTGCTCTCACACTATCGCATGGCAGAAAAGGCACGCCTGGCCGCCGATAAGTTTGAGAAGGGCAGCGCACGCGATATCTGGCAGGCGTTGGCCAACGGTGGGGCAGGCGCCTTGATCGCTGCCGCTTATGCGCTGTGGCAGCCCGATCCGCGCCTGCTGGCCGCTTTTGTAGGGGCCATGGCGAGCGTCAACGCAGATACGTGGGCCACCGAGCTGGGTGTGCTCAGCCGGCGCCCGCCGCGCCGGATCACCACGCTGGCGCCGGTTGAGGCGGGCGCTTCGGGCGGCGTCTCCCTGCTGGGAACGCTGGCGGCACTGGGCGGGGCGCTGACCATTGGGGTGAGTGCGCTGCTGCTCCTCGTGCTGGATGGATTGTTAGGGGGGAGAGGCTTGGCGACGGCAGGCGGCCCGACCGAGGCGCCGGCGCTGATCGCAGCGGCATTGGTCGGTGGGCTGGGCGGTGCGCTCTTCGACAGCGTGCTGGGGGCATCGGTGCAAGCTGTCTACTTTTGCCCCACCTGCCGCAAGGAGACCGAGAAGCGCCTACACACCTGCGGCACGCCGACCGTGCCGCAGCGCGGTTGGCGCTGGCTGGGCAACGATATGGTGAACTTCCTCAGCTCGCTCGTCGGCGCT
>DAOTYL010000155.1:0-1906 GCA_034434955.1 Anaerolineae bacterium
CTGGAGATCGCCACTCAAGCCATCGCCCTCTTTGAGGAGCTGTACGGCCCCTATCCCTACCAGAGCTTGACGGTTGCCGAGAACGGCTTTTTCGGCGGGATGGAATACACAGCCCTGGCCACCGTCACCGATTACGCCTACCTGATCTATCCGGGCGAAGCGCCCTCCCTACTCCATGCGCTGGTCTCGCATGAGGTAGCCCATCAGTGGTGGTACGGCGCAGTGGGCAATGATCAGGTCTATGAGCCATGGCTAGACGAAGCGCTGGCCTTCTACAGCGAGCTGCTCTACTTTGAGCGTTACCATTCCGAGGCAACCGATTGGTGGTGGGAAGAGCGCGTTTATCAGTATTCCCCCAGCGGGCCGGTGGATGCAACGATCTACAGCTACAGCGACAGTCGGCGCTTTATTCTCTCTATGTACGGGCAGGCAGCGCAATTCATGCGCGACCTGCGCGCCTTGATGGGCGATGAGGCGTTCTTTGCTTTCCTGCGCGATTACTACGAGGCTTTCCGCTGGCGCATGGTGAGCGCCGATGACTTCTTCGCTGCCGTGCGCCGCCACACGGAGGCAGACTTATCGCCGCTGCTGGCGGTGTATTTCGCCAATACGGAGCATTAAGGAGCATCCCGATTTCCGGAAGGGGGTTCCATGCCGCGCAAAGTCGTGATCGGAGTGATGGGCGGCGGGGAAGGTGCACCTCCGCAGGCCCTGCGCGATGCCTATCGGCTGGGTGAGCTGATCGCCGAGCAGGGGTGGGTACTGCTCAACGGGGGGCGCAACGTGGGCGTGATGGATGCTTCGGCAGCCGGGGCGCAGAGCAAAGGGGGATGGGTGGTGGGCATCTTGCCGGACGCCGATACCCGCCATGCCTCCCCGCATGTGGATATCTGCATCCTGACGGGCATGGGCAGCGCCCGCAACGTGATCAACGTGCTCTCCAGCGATGTAGTAATCGCCTGTGCGGGCGAAGAAGGCACGGTCTCCGAGGTGGCGCTGGCGCTCAAGCACGGCAAGGCGGTGATCGCGCTGAATTTTGACCTCGGCAACCTGTTCGCCAAGGCGCGAGCAACGGGGCAGCTCCTCAGTGCTTCCACACCGGAGGAGGCAATAGAACTCGTGCGGCAGGTGCTGACAAGTGAAGATCAAACGCGTGCTGCGCCGACCACGTGAGGGCTGACCAGCGCGGGAAAACCGGCATTAAAGGTGACAAGGTGCACTTCAGCAAAGCCTGCTGCGCGGATCGCCGCGCCGGTGTCGCGGGTTAGGTGGCAGCCATCGCCGATAACCTTCCACACAGGATTGACAACCTGCTGCCAGCGGTAGATGTGGCTATCCGGTGGCGCGGCAACGTGTTCGAGGAAGAGGAACTGGCCGCCCGGGCGCAGCACACGGCGCACCTCGGCCAGCACCTGCCCCTGATCGCGCACCGAACACAGTACATGGGTGGCGACCACTGTATCAAAGGAGCGGGCGGGGAAGGGCAGGCACTCCCCGATGCCTTCCACAACGGCGACGCAGTCCGCACTGCGCCCATTGCAGGCTTGGCGCAAGTAGCGGATCAGATAGGGGTTGGGTTCGAGCAGCGTCAGGCGCACGCCGGAAGGATAGAGCATGAGATTTCCGCCATCGCCTGCGCCGATCTCCAGTACCTCCCCCTGTGCGCGGGCTATGAGCGGTGCCCGCACGTCGCGGGTGAAGGGATCGTCTAGGCTGGGGCGCCCTCGGTTGCTCAGCAGGTGATGGTACACCCAAGCAAATAAGAACTTGCCTACTCTCACGACTTTCCAGCCCCGTGCAACAAGGGCCATCTATTCAGCAGGCGTAGTTTCACCAGCCTCTGGCTTGGGGTGTGGACGCAGGCCATGCGTGACGTGGCGGTAAACGTAATAGACAAAGCCTACCA
>DAOTYL010000156.1:0-10840 GCA_034434955.1 Anaerolineae bacterium
ATTGCGCCCCAACAACCCGCCGATCTCCTCAATCAACAGGCGCGGCGAGAGGGGCGTGAAGAACTGAAGGATAAACAATGGGTGAAAGACGGTTGAGGGCGGCGCAACGCCTTGCGCCATCTCCATCACCGCGCGGGTGAGGAAACGGTGCTGACGCATCAGCCACAGCGCATAATCGGTGAAGAAGGGTGTTAGCATAATATCGCGCAGCACGCGCAGGCCGGTGAACAGCGGCCCGCAGCGGTCCCACAGCTCGCGTTGGTAGGCCATATGATCGCGCCGTCCAGTGCGGATGTCGTCATGCAGCGTGCGCGCCGCAATCAACCCGCTCTCCAGCGCCAGATCGATGCCTTCACCGGTCACCGGATTCACCAGCCCTGCCGCCTCGCCGACGATGACCCAATTTTTGCCAGCCGTGCGTTGTGCCGGAAAGTCAATACGCAGGGGATAGCCTTTCACCGGCCCAATGCGCTCGTCGCCACACATCACGCCGTCTTTAACGCGCCGCGCCACGAATTCATCCAGCAACGTGGTCGTCAGCTTGCGTGTTGACCAAAAGACAGGCAGTACTCCCACGCCAACATTGGCCATCCCGCTGCCAGTAGGGAAAATCCAGCCATAGCCGGGCAGCAACTCCAGGTCAAAATAGAAATCGTAGATATTGGCCTCGGCACGCACATTGTCATAGTAAGCGCGGGCGGCGCGGATAAAACGCGGGCGGTGGGTGATGAATCCCTCGCGCTTAAGCAGGCCCATGTTAGCGCCCACCGCAATCACCACGTGGTAAGGGCGAATCTCAACTCGTCCGGCAGGACTGGCCGCCTCCACGTTGATGACCCGATCATCTTCGCGAACGATGCGCTCCACACGCATCGGGCCGCTGTATGCCGCCCCACCATTCATCGCGTGGCGGCGCAGGATGTCATCAAGCGTGAAGCGTGGTAGCACCAGCGCATAAGGCCGATGGGGTTGGTAGAGGGCGAAAGGCATCACTGTTTCAATCCCCAGCGGCCCTCGGATACGCACGCGCTCGATACGCGCTGCCCCCGCACCCTCCACCTGCTGCAGCACATCCATCTCGGCAAGCATCTTGACGGCCGCTGGCGTGAGTCCGTCGCCGCAGGTCTTGTCGCGGGGGAACTCGGCGCTGTCCACAAGCAATACATCATGACCTGCTTGTGCCAGCGCCCAGGCAGCCGCCGAGCCGCCCGGCCCAGCCCCGATGACAAGGATTTCAGGGTGCAAAATACGGTCAGACATGGGCGGGTTTTGTGCTCATTCCAGCATCACAGCGCGTCCACTTCCTGCTTCGGCCAGCACGCGCCCTTCAGAGAAGGCCAAGCGCCCACGCAAGTATACGTGTGCGGTGCGTCCGCGCACAGCCCGACCCGCAAACGGGGTCCATCCGCAGCGAGTGTAGAGACCCTCGTTACCGATCGTCCATTCTGCGTCGAGATCAACCAACGTCAGGTCGGCATCGTAGCCGGCGGCGATACGTCCCTTACGTGCCAGCCCAAAGGTCTCGGCCGGACGCTGTGCCGTCCAGCGGGCTATATCAGGCAGCGACAACCGCCCCTCATGGACGGCAGTCAGCAACAGCGGGAGCATCGTCTCCAGCCCAGGCAAGCCAGAGGGCGGTGAAGCACCCTGCTTCTCCGCCAGTGTATGCGGCGCATGGTCAGTGGCGATCATGTCGATAGCCTCGCGCAGTGACCAAAGCCCTTCGACTTCCTGTGGAGTACGCAACGGCGGGTTGACCTTCCCCAGCGGGCCGAGGCGTGCCCAATCTTCCGTCGTTAAAAAGAGGTGGTGCGGTGTGACTTCACAGGTGACGCGCAGGCCACGCCTGCGGGCCTCGTGGATGAGCGTCAGCTCATAGGCTGTAGAGACGTGGCAAACATGCAGCCGATGGCCGGTCTGCTCGGCCAGTGCCAACACGTAGGCTGTTGCCAGTCCTGCGCAGATAGGCGGACGGTGCTGGCCACGTGCAGCATAGTATTGCACTGCCTCCTCATTTTCGGCATGTACGGCGATAATGCCGTCTTTAGGATACCGCTCGAAATGCTCGATCTGTGCCCCAAAGCGGTCGACAAGTAGATCGCCTGTGCTGGAGCCGATGTACATCTTGAGCCCAACTGCCTGCCTGCAGAGGGTGGCGGCCTCTTCGGCATTGTGCGGCGTTGCGCCGATGTACAGCCCGTAATCGCACACCGCCTTGGCGGCAGCGCGTGCGGCGACCTCCTCAAACGTGGCCCGATCGGTGATGGGCGGGCTGGTATTGGGCATGGCGAACACCGTCGTCACGCCCCCGGCTAGCGCAGCACAAGTTCCGGTGGTGAAATCCTCTTTATGCTCGCCACCCGGCTCGCGCAGATGCACGTGCACATCAATCAGGCCGGGCAGGACGACAAAGCCGTCAACATCGCGCACTTCAGCCAGCGGCGCCTCGGCCATCAAATCCGGCTGTACCGCAGCAATCTGCTCGCCCCTAATCAGGATATCCAGCCGCTGCACGCCCTGCGGCGTGACAACCCTGCCACCCCGCAGCAAAATCTGCTTCGCCACGCGCGATAGTATGCCACCGTACCCCCTGCCGGACAAGGTAAACGGCAGAGGTAGGCCAAGTGCGCTTAGACGCCTCAGCAACGGAGATCAATGCCGCATCATGCGGCTGTGGGCTTCCCCTTTGCTCCTTTCCTCACAATGACGATGTTGCCCGCTCCAAATGGTGACATTTGTCGCTACAAGCCTTTTTGTCGCCTGTGTTATGCTAAAGTGACACATAGCAGTTTCACTCTAGCGACAGGGAGGTGCCTGTGACAGCCATTATCCTTGACGGCAAAGCGATCGCGGCGCGCATCCAGCAGGAAGTAGCAGAGGCCGTTGCCGAGATGAAAGCCAAGCACGGCATCACGCCCGGCCTCGCCGCCATTCTGGTGGGCGACAACCCTGCATCGCAGATGTACGTCAAAATGAAGCGCAATCGTTGCGCAGAGGTCGGCATCCAGTCCTTCGGCTATGAGCTGCCCGGGGACATCTCGCAGGAGGAGCTACAGAGGATCATCCTTGAGCTAAACGCCGATCCGAAAGTGCACGGCATCCTTGTTCAGCTCCCCCTGCCTAAGCACTTGGATGAGGACGCCGTCCTACAGACCATCAGTCTAGACAAAGACGTGGATGGCTTCCATCCCATCAACATCGGGCGGCTGGCGATGAAAGGCCGCGAACCGGAGTTTATCCCGGCGACGCCTTATGGATGCATGGTGCTGCTGCGCGAAGCCGAGAAACTTGTGCCCGGCTTCCAGATCGAAGGCTCCAATGCGGTTGTGCTGGGACGCAGCAACATCGTCGGTATGCCAATGGCGTTGCTACTGATCCACGCCAATGCTACCGTCACGGTGGTGCACAGTCGCTCAAGGGATATCCCTTCCATCGTGCGCAATGCCGACATCGTGATCGGAGCGATGGGCCGCGCTGAGATGATCAAGGGCGAGTGGTTCAAAGAGGGTGCCGTAGCCATCGACGTGGCGACGGTGAAGGTTGACGCCCCCTCTGACCCCAAAGGGTATGTGTGGAAGGGTGACTTCGAGTTTGAGGCTGCTAAGGAGCGCGTGGCGGCCATCACGCCCGTGCCAGGCGGCGTGGGGCCGATGACCATCGCCATGTTGCTCAAGAACACGTTGCACGGGGCCGAGCTGGCCATTCAGAAGGGCATTGCAGTCCCCTAATCAGGAAAGAAGCGCCAGCACCCTACGCAGGGTGCTGGCGCTTTCCTCCGCTTTTCCTATGCGTCTACCTTGTAGCACACCCAGGATTGTAATAAACTCTGTGTACCACGATCTGGAGCGACTATGTCCACAATCCTAATCCGCCATGCCGAGGTTGTGGTTACGATGGACGCCCAGCGGCGCGAAATCGCCGACGGAGGGCTGTTCATCCGCGACAACGTGATTGAGCAGGTCGGCCCGACCCATGAGCTCCCTGCCACAGCCGATCAAATCATCAACTTGCAGGGGCACATTGTCCTGCCCGGGCTGATCAACACCCACCACCACATGTATCAGACGCTCACCCGCGCCGTCCCCGCCGCGCAGGATGCAGTACTCTTCGGCTGGCTTAAGACGCTTTATCCCATCTGGGCTAACCTAACAGGCGAAGCGGTCTACGTCTCTGCGCTGGTAGCGATGGCGGAATTGCTGCTCTCCGGCTGCACCACCAGCAGTGACCACCTCTACATTTACCCCAACGATGCCAAGATAGATGATGAGATCCGTGCTGCGCGGGAGATCGGCATCCGCTTCCACGCCGCGCGTGGCTCGATGAGCCTGGGAGAGAGCAAGGGTGGCTTGCCGCCCGACCGCGTGGTAGAGGACGAGAAAGACATTCTGGCCGACTGCCAGCGTGTGATCGAGACTTATCATGACCCGAACCCTTATGCCATGCTGCGCGTAGTGTTGGCACCATGCTCGCCTTTCTCTGTGACGCCCGACCTGATGCGCGAATCGGTGAGGATGGCCGAGCATTACAACGTGACCCTGCATACACACCTCGCCGAGACGCTGGATGAGGAGCGTTTCTGCTTGGAGACCTTCGGCAAGCGTCCGGTGGAGTATATGGAGGAATTAGGCTGGATCGGCGAGCGTGTGTGGCACGCTCATTGCGTCCACATGAGCACACGCGAGGTGGAGCTATTTGGGCGCACACGCACCGGCGTAGCGCACTGTCCCAGCAGCAACATGCGGCTGGCCTCGGGCATCGCGCCGGTGAAAGCCATGCGTACGCACGGTGTGCCGGTGGGGTTGGGCGTGGATGGATCGGCCAGCAACGATGGCAACCACATGCTGGGCGAGGCGCGGCAAGCCATGCTGTTGCAGCGCGTCACGGGCGATCCCGCTGCTCTAACCGCCCGCCAGGCGCTGGAATTGGCGACGCTCGGCGGGGCCAGTGTGCTGCGGCGAGACGACATCGGTGCGTTGGAGGCCGGCAAAGCGGCCGATCTCATCGCCATCAACCTGAATCGTGTGGAATATGCCGGCGCTTTACACGATCCAGTGGCAGCGGTGATTTTCTGCGCACCGGTGCGCGTGGACTGGGCGATGGTCAACGGGCAAGTGGTGGTGAAGGATGGGCAATTGACCACCCTGGACCTCCCGCCTATCATTGAGCGTCACAACCGCTTGGCGTGGGCAATGCTGCGCAGTGAACCGGTGTCCTGAATGAGAGAGGGGGTTGCTCAGTATGGCACGCCTCATCATCCAGAACGGCACGGTTGTTACATCGGACGGGACGGCAACGGCCGATGTGATCGTCGAGGGCGAACAGATCGTTGGCATTGTCACGGCGGCGGATGTCAAGCCGGGAGATACGGTAATCGATGCCAGCGGATTGCTGGTACTACCCGGCGTCATTGATGCGCACACCCACATCCAGCTTGATACAGGCATCTACAAGACGGCGGATAACTGGGAGGTCGGCACGCGCACAGCGGCAGCGGGGGGCGTGACCACCGTCATAGATTTTGCCACTCAGTTCCCCGGCCAAACTTTTGATGAGGCATTGGACAACCGCCTTAAAGAGGCCGAAGGCGCTATTGTGGACTATGCGCTGCACTGCATGGTCACTGACTTCCCCATCGGCGCCGAGCCATCACTGCGCACGCTGATGGACAGGGGCGTGCCCAGCTTCAAGGTTTACACCACCTACCGCCCTAACTACTACATGGACGACGCCACGCTGCTCAGGCTGCTCAAAGCCGCCCGCGAAGTGGGCGGCTTGGTGATCGTCCACGCCGAGAACGATGCCCTCGTCACCGAAGCTACCCAGCATCTCATCCACACCGGCCGCACAGCCTGGCGCTTCCACCCACTGTCCCGTCCGCCGCTCGCCGAGCAGGAAGCCATCCACCGCGTGCTCTTTTTGGCCGAGGCTGCCCACGCACCGGTGTACATTGTCCACTGCTCAACCGGGCGCAGCGTGGAATTGGTGCGCGAGGCAGCGATGAAGGGCCGCCCCGTCTGGTGCGAGACTTGCCCCCAATATCTGCTTCTCGACGAGCGCGTCTATCTCGGCAACCATCCAGAGCATTACATCTTGCAGCCGCCTATCCGTCCAGTGGGAGAGCCGGAAAAACTGTGGGACCTTGTCGCCAAGCGCGCGGTGAGCGTGATCGCCACCGATTCCTGCGACTACACGCTGGAGCAGAAGACCGAGTTCCGCGAGTTTACCAAGACGCCAGGGGGCCTGCCGGGCATTGAGACACTGCTGCCGCTGGTCTACACCTACGGCGTGGAGGACGGACGCATTGCTCTCACCGATCTGGTGCGCATGCTGTGCGAGAATCCGGCGCGGCTGTTCGGTTTGGCCCCGCGCAAGGGCTTCCTCCAACCCGGCAGCGACGCCGACATCGTGCTCTACGATCCAGAACCAGAGGGAGAGGTGCACCACGAGAACCTGCATTATCTGGCCTCCTACAGCCCCTACGAGGGGATGCGCATCAAAGGCGCAGTGAGGATGACTCTTTCGCGAGGGGAGATCAACTACCGTGAAGGGGAAATCACTGGCAGGCCAGGACGTGGCAGGTTCATCCCTGGCTCACCGTTCACGCTCGGCCCCATCGCAGAGTAGCCCGGGGAGAGAAAAGAGATGGAGCGAGCAAAACTCATTGCAGCAGCGCGAGGAGACGAGCAAGCAGCTATCCTGATCAAGAATGCCAACCTCATCAACGTGTTTACCGGTGAGATTTACCAAACGGACATTGCTATCCGCCGCTCGTACATTGTGGGTCTAGGAGAAGGCTACGAAGGCGAGCAAGTGGTCGATCTAGAGGGACGCTATGTAGCCCCGGGCTACATAGACGCCCACGTACACATCGAGAGCTCCATGGTCGTCCCTCGCGAATTCGCCAAGGCCGTTGTCCCGCGTGGGGTCACCACAGTGGTCACCGATCCGCACGAGATCGCCAACGTGCTGGGGCTGGAGGGGATCGCCTTTATGTTGGATCAGGCGAAATACGGCCTTCTCAGCATGTACGTGATGGCCTCCTCCTGTGTGCCAGCTACTCATATGGAGACCACTGGCGCGAGCCTTGAAGCCGATGATATCCGCCATCTGTTGACCAACCCCTGGGTGCTGGGGTTGGCCGAGGTGATGAACTACCCCGGCGTGATCTACGGGGATAAGCCTGTTCTGGATAAGCTAGAGGCCTTCAACGGGACGGTAATCGACGGCCACTGCCCTGGTGTGACGGGCAAGGCCCTTAACGCCTATGTGGTGGCGGGTGTGCGCTCCGATCACGAGTGTACGACCGCCGAAGAAGCCCGCGAAAAGCTACGCTTAGGCATGACCGTCTTCATCCGCGAAGCCACTAACGCCCACAATCTGCGGGATTTGCTGGCCGTCGTCACGCCGGAAAACAGCCACCGGATTTGCTTCTGTACAGATGACCGTCAACCTGCAGACCTACTGGACGAAGGTTCCATTGACCACATGGTACGCGTTGCGATCGCCGAAGGCATCGATCCAGTGCGCGCCATCCAGATGGCGACCATCAACCCTGCCCGCTACTTTCGACTGCACGACCGCGGTGCTATTGCACCAGGTTACCGCGCCGACCTGGTCATCTTCTCCGATCTGCGTAACCCTGTGCCGGAGCAAGTCTATCGGGGCGGCTATCTCGTCGCCGAGAACGGTGAGATGTTGCCTATCTCGCTCCCTCCGCGGCCCATTGAGCTGCGTAGCACCATGAATATCCGTTGGGACACAGTGGATTTCACCATTCCGGCCAAGGGGACACGTGCCCGCGTGATCGGCACCATTCCAGACCAGCTGGTGACGGAGCACCGCGTTGAGGAAATGCGCAACGAGAACGGCTACGCGGTCGCTGACCCCCAACGCGACATCCTTAAGATGGCCGTCATTGAGCGCCACCGCGCCACCGGCAACATGGGCAAAGGGTTTGTGAGCGGCTTCGGCCTTCAGCGTGGGGCGATTGCCGGAACGGTTGCCCACGACCATCACAATTTGGTGGTCATCGGTGCCGATGATGAGAGCATGATGACCGCCGTACACACTGTGGCCGAAATGGGCGGCGGGCTGGCGGCTGTGGATGGCGACGAGGTGCTGGCCCGTCTCCCTCTGCCGGTGGCGGGGTTGATGTCCGACCGCCCCATAGGGGAAGTGCGGCAGGGGATGGATGCGCTGCTGAACGCTGCCCACTATCTAGGCTCGCCGCTCCATGACCCGTTCATGGCGATGAGCTTCATGGCGCTGGAGGTGATCCCTCACCTGAAACTCACCGACATTGGCCTCGTGGATGTGGATGAATTCAAGGTAGTCAATCTCTTCGTTGATGGGTAAAATCGGGCGCTCAGAGCATGTCGCGAAGTGCCCCTAATTCACACTGAGATTCGGAGGAGTTCCCACCATGCGTAGCTTTCTAGGGCGCGACATCTTGTCGCTGAAGGATTTTGAGCGTCATGAGTTTTTCCGCGTTTTTGAAGTGGCAGATATGCTGGAACCATACGCCCGTGATCGGCGCAACGGCGATCTACTGAAGCACAAGACGCTGGTGGTTGCTTTCTACCAGCCCAGCACGCGCACCCGCCTGGCCACTGAAGCCGCCATGCACCGTCTGGGCGGCCATGTCACCGGTTTCTCCGATGTCAAGATGACACGCGCCGGCGACTTCTATCAGGAGGGCATTCAGGATACCGTCAAAATGCTGGAATACTACGGCGATGTGATCGCCATGCGCCACTTCCAGCAGGGCGCACCAGCGGAGGCTGCCCGCCATGCCAGCGTGCCGGTCATCAACTGCGGCGATGGCTGGGGGGAGCATCCCACGCAGGTCATCACCGACCTGATGACCATCTACCGTGAGCGCGGCACACTGGATGGGCTGACATGGGTGATGATCGGCGATATGCGTATGCGCACCATGCACAGCCTCAGCTACGCGCTCACCAAGTTCGACCATCAAGCCTATGTGATCTCACCCGACGAAATGTACTTCCTGCCGGAGTTTGAGCGGGAAGTGCGCGAGATGGGTTTCAACTTCGAGCGCAAAGAGCACATTGAGCAGGTCATCGCCGAGGCAGATGTGATCTACATGGAGCCAGTCGTCCAACCGGACTACACCAAATCTCGCGATGAGCGCACCGGCGATGTGGGCCTTACTCCCCTCAATTATCAGGTGACCAAGAAGCTGCTCTTTGAGAAGGCCAAACGCAACGCTATCGTTTTGCACTCCCTGCCCCGTATGGATGAACTGGCGACCGACGTGGATACCACCCGCCATCAGCGCTATTGGGTGGAAGCCTACAACGGCGTATTGAGTCGTATGGCGCTGCTGGCGCTTATTCTGGGAGCAGTCGAGTAGATCAATGTCGTTGATCTGAATCGCCGGGGCGTGCGGCTGCCCACACGCCCCGGTCTATCCTTTTTGAGGTATGGGGAGGTAAACCATGCAGACACATTTAGCAGGCCGCGACATGATCACTACCCAAGAGTGGACACGGGATGAACTGGACACGGTATTTGACGTAGCCTTTGACCTCAAGCGCAAGCGTGCGCTGGGCGAACCGCATGCCCTCCTGCGCGACAAGGTACTGGCGATGCTCTTCTTCTTCTCCAGCACGCGCACCCGTGTTAGCTTTGAGGCGGCGATGGCCCAACTGGGCGGCCACGCTCAGTTCATCGAGAGCCGCACCACGCAGATCGCACACGGCGATACGGCCAAAGAGATCGGCGAGATCATCGGGCGCTACTGCGACGGCATCGCTATCCGTCAGGTAGACTGGGGATTCGGCAACCAGTACATCCGCGAGGTGGCTCATTACAGCCGCGTACCGGTGCTCAACATGCAGTGCGATATCTACCATCCTTTTCAGGCGCTGGCCGACATGATGACCATCTTTGAGCGCTTCGGACGCGACGTGCGCGGTAAGACGCTCAACGTCTCGTGGGCCTATGCGGTCAGCTATCAGAAGCCCCTTTCTGTGCCCCAGAGCCTCATCCTGCTCGCCACGCGCTACGGCATGAACGTGCGCCTGACACGCCCGCCGGAGTTCAAACTCTTGCCGGAGATTGAGGAGCAGGCGCGTGAGAACGCCCGCAAGCACGGCGGCAGTTTTGAAATCCTGGACGATTTCGACGCTGGCTTCAAGGGAGCGGACGTGGTATACCCCAAGAGCTGGGGAGCGATGCTGACCACCACCGATGAGAAAGAGTCGGCGGAGATCGCCAAGAAGTACGCAGATTGGATCGCCGATGAGCGCCGTATGGCGCTGACCAAAAACGGGGAGGGCATCTACATGCACTGCCTGCCCGCTGACCGCAATGTGGAGGTCACAGACGCGGTGATTGATGGGCCTTTCAGCGCCGTCTATGACGAGGCGGAGAACCGCCTGCACGTGCAGAAAGCCGTCATGGCCCTTACCATGCGCTAGAATCGCCAACGGGGAGAACTATGAGCAGACCAAACGGCAAATTGGCAGCGGTTGCCATCGGTGGCAACTCGCTTATCAAGTCCAAGGATAAAGTAGAAGTCAAGTATCAGTTCGAGGCTGTGCGTGAGACGTGCGTCCATCTTGCTTCTATGGTTGAGCAGGGATGGAACATCGCCATCACGCACGGCAACGGCCCACAGGTGGGCTTCATCCTACGCCGCTCAGAGTTGGCCGCACATGAGGTGCACACCGTGCCTCTTGACGTGATCGGCGCCGACACGCAGGGATCAATTGGTTACATGATCCAGCAGGCGTTGGCCAACGAGTTCCGCAGGCGCGGCATAAGCAAGCAGGCTGTTTCGGTAGTGACACAGGTGCTGGTGGATGCCAACGAC
>DAOTYL010000157.1:0-13109 GCA_034434955.1 Anaerolineae bacterium
ACCTCTTGGGATGCCTCCCTTAGCCTGTGGGGTGTTGGCTCGGCGCGAAGGAATGGTCAACACCTGCCCTATGGTGTAGGCAGTGTAACATCATCGCACGGGGCTGACAAACCGAAGCAATGTTTCAGCGCAAATGCGACTCGGCGATGAACTGAGCAAGGGGAGGTGTGCATGCCTCAGCGCCGGGTGAGGGCGTTGGCAGTGATAGTAGGCGAGGTAGCCCTCCGCGCGGCGCTGGGCCGGGGCCAGGTCGCTGCTCTTGAAAGGAGTGCGTCCGGACTTCCTCTCAGCGTAGCGCTCATGCCACCCGAGTCTGTGTTACACTGTCCATGGCGACCTCCGTGATTTGAGTGTGCCTTTGTCGTTCCGCTCTGCCACGGAGTCACATTTTTGGAGAATACTGTGGACCCATTTTCCGATCGCGCTCACGGCTCAGCGCTACGCCGGCGCGACAAGCACCGTGTGGCCGCTGATCTGGCATACGATCGGCAGCACGGCCTCCACCAGCCCTAGTACATCCTGCGGAGCGTGATAACTGAACTGTGCTCCCCAGGCCTCACGCCAGCCCTGCGCAGCGAGCGCAGCACGTCCCGAGGCATCCAACTCGGCATCACGCTGGAGCTCGCCACGCGGCCCCACCCAAACCGCCACCCGTGCGATCAGCTCGCGAATGTGGCGGCGGCGCTTGGTGCGTTCGCGCTTCAGCGATATGGCTCCCCGCTGGGCAGCGCGGATGGCGTCATCCAACATCTTGAAGCCTGTTAGCATGGCGTGCGGATATACCCCCGGCAGCAGCGCAGCCACTACCCCGATGGTCAGCACCAGATGAGGCTGCTCGCGGAAGCGCAAGGCTTCATCTATCACGCGCAGGGTCTCGCGCTGCCATTCACCCCAGATGGTGGTGCGCTCCATCACGCTGAACTCGGCATCGCGGCTGAGCAGGTAACGCGCTGCGCACAGGCAAGCCGCGATTAGCACCTCTTGCTCCGGGCGCTCCAATGCGATGAGGGCGGGCAGACACGACTCCGGCAGCAGCCTGTTCATGTGTAGCATCCTGAGCCTGCTCAATGGGCTATGGGCGGCCAAGGCAGACCTTGCTCCGGGATTTTGCTCGCCGATAGCAATGAAAGCATCGCACCGAAGACGGACTGGGCGGGTTGGAGGAAGGACAGCAGCGGACAGATGAGGAGTCGATGCCTCTCTCACATTGTAGCACGGATCAGAGACAGCCGCGCCATGCTCCCACGTCAAGGAATCTTTCCTATCCCCTTCTGTGCGTTATAATCAACATGGCGCTCAAGTCAGCCGGGCGGTCGCGCCCTGCGATGTGCACAGGGTGAGGAAAGTCCGCGCTCCGCAGAGCACGGTGCTGGCTAACGGCCAGGCGGGGTGACCCGACGGAATAGTGCCACAGAGAAGCGCAGTGCCGCCGCAAAAGGGCTTCTGCCTTCCGCGGCGGCGAGGGTGAAACGGTGCGGTAAGAGCGCACCGGCAGCCGTGGTGACACGGCTGGCCAGGCAAACCCCACCGGGAGCAAGGCCAAGCAGGGACGAGGTGTGGCTCGCACCGTTTGAGTCCCGGGTAGGCCGCTTGAGGCGCATGGCAACATGCGTCCCAGAGAGATGACCGCCCAGGGGCCGCAGCGGCCCCGGACAGAACGCGGCTTACAGGCTGGCTTGGGCGCTCACACATCGGTCGCCAAGTCCCGATTCTGCAAAGGATACCATGAAACGCCAGCACATCGCCCTAGCCGTTCTGCTGCTGATGCCCCTCCTCACCGCCTGTACACCGGGGACAAGCGCCCCCGCGACGTACACACCTTATCCCACCTACACCGCCCTGCCGACCTATACCCCTTATCCCACCTACACCCCCTACCCCTCGCCAACGCAGACTTTCATCCCCTCGGCGACGCTCACACCGACTATCACCCCCACACCTAACCCCACGCCGACGGCCACCGCCACGCCTTTTGCCGGATTGGAGACGATCCTTGCCTTTGGAGCCAACCTGCGGGCCGGCCCGGGCTTGGAGTATCCCGTCATCGCCGTGCGCAACGCGGGTGAGCCACTCACCATTTGGGCGCGCGATGCCTCCATGCGCTGGGTGCTGGTGGAAATGGCGGATGGGCTGCGTGCCTGGGTCGCCGTGACTCAGATCAGCGCCACGCTCGACGTGCGGATCGTCCCCCTAGCCTCCGAGACACCTACCCTTGCCCCCACCTCCGGCGGATAGCAAGGGTCAGCACATTTAGCGCCATTAAATCCCGCACCGACTTACCCCTTGTTACATGCGGAGGTAGGCGAGTTACAGCTTCATTACACTTCGCCCTGCCGGGGAGTTTCCAGACCTGCGGATGCTCTATAATGAAGCGTGGATGGACCCGCCTGAAGGGAGGGACAGAAGGTGACCAAGCCGAGAACCAAGACCATGCCGAACCGCATGCCCGATAACCGCAAAGTGATAGAGGCGTCGCCGTTCAGCGTACATCAGGCGGATCTGCACTATCAAGTTGTCCCTCAAGACAGCGCACGGCACGGGGACGAGGTTGCCGTGTGGCGCGTGATTCTGGCTCCGGTGAACATTGCCGCCGACCCCCTCGCGCTGGAAATACACGGCGATGTAGTAGTCGGCTCAGATGAGGATACCGAAGGTGCGCCGGATGTAAACCTCGCAGGCTGGGAAGGGTATCAGCACGGCGTGAGCCGCCGCCACCTGATGCTGCGTCCCAGCCGCAACAAGCTATTCCTCATGGACCTGCGCAGCACCAACGGCACACAGATCAACGGTCTGCCGCTGGGTGTAGGCTGGGCTTATGCCCTGCAGGACGGCGATCTGGTCAGCCTCGGGCGGTTGCACCTGCGCGTGCACATCGTCGCACGGCCTGAAACGTAAGCACCCCGCTTGACGCTTGTCCCCGCCTCTCTCTGCACCTATAATGTAAGATGTACCTTGACGGTGTGGGGAAAATCGCCCCAATAGCCCCCAGCCGTCCCCTCCGCATTCAAATAGCGTCGGTTAGCCCCACTGTTGCGAGGAGAGTACTGCACCATGATCAGCAAGCCCCTTAACGATGCGCTCAACGCCGAGATAGGGTTGGAGTTCTTTGCGCATCATCAATACGTGGCTATGGCCGTTTACTTCGCCTCCCGTAGCCTAGACAGGCTGGCGGATTTCTTCTACAGGCAGGCCGAGGAGGAGAAGGAGCACGGCCTGATGATCGTCAAATACCTTACCGAAGTGGGTGGCGAAGTGACCATCCCCGCCATCCCGCAGCCCAAGCAGGACTTCGCTTCCGCCGAAGAGTTGGCTCAGGCATTTCTCGATCAAGAGAAGCACGTCACAGAACAGTTCCGCAAGATGGACACGCTGGCCCTGCAAGAGGGCGACTACATCACACACAACTTCTTGCAGTGGTTCCATGCCGAACAACGCGAGGAGATAGCCACCGCCACGAAGCTGCTGGACCTGGTGCGCCTGGCACAGGGTAACCTACTGCTGGTTGAGATGGCAGCAGGCAGCCTCTTTGAGGCGCAGGCCAGCGGCGGGGATTAGGCGTTTCAGGCACATCTTCTGAGTACAAAGAGCGTGGAGAACGCAGAGCTTATGGCATTTCCTCGACCTCACTCCCTGCTTTTTCTCTCTAAATTGGAGAGGGAGCAGCGAGCGCGGCGAGACAGGGATAAAGGTCTGGGAATAATACCACTTGCATCACAAACGGAGGGCAGACGTGAAAGGCAACGACCGCATGATCGCAGTGCTCAATCAACTTCTGGCGGATGAACTCACTGCCATCAACCAGTACATGGTGCACTCCGAGATGTGCGCCAACTGGGGCTATGAGAAACTCCACGAGGCGATTGAACATCAGGCCATGGACGAGATGCACCATGCCGAGTGGCTCATCCGCCGCATCATCTTTCTTGAGGGCACGCCCATCGTTTCCCAGCTGAACCCCATGAAGATCGGCCAGACGGTGGAGCAGATGATCGCCTACGACTATGAAGCCGAATTGGGGGCCGTGCGTGCCTATAACGAGGCCATCCGTCTGGCACACGAGGTGGACGATCAGGGCACGGTGGACCTGCTGACCGAAATCCTCAAGATGGAGGAAGGGCACGTGGACTGGGCGGAAATGCAGACCGCTCAGATCGAGCAGATGGGCCTACAGAACTACCTCAACAACCAGACCGAAGGAGCGACTGCGGATTAGCGCAGTACGCTGCGGAAACGGCAGGGGGCGACCGAAATGGTCGCCCCCTTGTTTTTGCGAGGCACATCTGCGCTAGGGGATGCTCCCCTCGTAGATGCCCATGATGGTGTCGAGGAACTTGACGGCCTCATCCCAGGGGCGCTGGAAGCTATTGCGCCCGATGATCGAGCCGAAGCCGCCACCATCGCGGATGGCGCGGATTTCGTCGAACACCGCCGCATCGTCCTTGGCCGGGCCACCGGAGTTGATGACAATGCGCTTGCCGTTGAAGGCCGCCTGAACGATGTAGCGCACGCGGTCGGCCAACGTCTCAATGGGGATGTTGTACTTCTGGATGGCCTCCGCCGATTTCTTATCCCAGATGTGGGCGCTGGGCAGCTTCACCTTGATGATGTGTGCCCCCAACTGCGCCGCCAGATGTGCTGCATAGGCTACCACATCCAGCGCTGTCTCATCCTCGGACTTCATCGAGCCGCCGCGCGGATACGACCACAGCACCACCAGCAGGCCGTTCTCCTTGGCCTCCTCGGCGATGGCGCGGAATTGCTCGTACTGCAAACGGCGGTCCTTTGTGCCCGGATAGATGGTGTAGCCGATGCCCACACAGCCCAGGCGTAGCGCATCCTTCACCGAGGCCGTCTGCCCGCCAAGGGGGTCCACCTCGTCCTGCAGGATGTCATGGCTGTTGAGCTTAAGGATCAGCGGAACCTTGCCCGCAAATTGGGCGGCCCCGGCCTCCAGAAAGCCCAACGGCGCAGCGTAGGCGCTGCATCCCGTCTCCACCGCCAGCCGAAAGTGGTAGAGCGGGTCGTAGGCAGGAGGGTTAGGGGCGAAGCTGCGCGTGGGGCCGTGCTCAAAGCCCTGATCCACAGGGAGGATGACCAGCTTGCCTGTGCCGCCCAACCGACCGTGCATCAGCACGCGGTACAGGTTGGTCAGCACACCCGGGTTCTGGCCCTCATACCAGCTCATGATCTCATCAACCGTGCGGGTTGGTGCAGCAACTTTGTTAACCATAAGGGTATCCTCCATCCCTTTCGATTCAGCGGGGTTGCGATCGGAACAAGTATACCCCACCCACGCCTCCAGAGGGAAGGACATTCCGGCCTACGGTGAGCGAGCAATGTCACAATCCAAGCCTCACGGCGCGACGCCCACCAGCTCCACCGCGTCAATCTCGCACCAACTGGCTGCGGGTCCTTGATCCAGATAGAGGATCACACCTTGCACGGGGAAGTCAATCCCGCTTACCGGAACCTCAAACGTGCGCGGGCATTGGTCGACCAAGCTCGGCGTCCCTTCATACACGACATGCGTACCGCCATCCAGATCGACCACCTCCACGCGGTAGACTGCACCCGGGTTGTACGATTCCACGATGTTGATCTGGGTGGGGATGACAGGCGTGAGGTAGTTCAGCTGCAGCCATTCCATCGTACCGCCGCTCTCGCTGGCCCAGGCATTGGGATCGTCGCCGCAGGCCGCAACGTCCGGCGCGCCGGTGGCGCGTGAGGCGCTCCACGAGCTGGAGGAGTACTCCGTACTGGCGAATGCCGTAAAGGCCCACTGTCGCACCTCTTCACTGCTGGGTGCAGCACCGCCCTCCACGAGATTCACCGTGATGGTGTAGGAACCTTCATCCCACGTGTCCATGCGGACGGTGTACAGCCCATCGGCGGGCAGCACGGTGCTGATCCACGGATCGTATTCTCTGGTATCGTCCTCCTCCGCCAGCACCTCGCCGTTGGGGTCCAGCAATTTGGCGCGGGTATCGGTCCCCTCTGCCCCACCGCTGATGACGATCTCTACTGCCTGCCCGGTCCGACCCTCAAAGAGCCAGTTATGAGCCTCAAAGAGGCTGGCAAAGGTTGCCGAGGCCGTCTGGCCGAAGGCAATGCGCTGCACCAGTGTCGTCTCGTAGCCGTCATCGGCGGTGAAGACGGGCAAGCTGGGATCGACCAACTCCCCGCTAGGAGGCGGGGCCTGCTCAATGGTCGGCATGATGACAGGGCCTTGCTGGGTCAGTTGGGCCTCAAGTGTGGGCAGCCCCTCGCCGATCTGGGTCGCCGCTGCTTCAAGGGTAGCCCGGGCGCCGGTCAAGGCGCTGAGCGGACCGCAGGTGCAGGCCAGCGCTGCTAAGATCAACGCTCCCAATCCTACCATTCTCAACGTCGGGCGTGCTTCGAACACCGTTTTCCTCCTCCTACAAACAATAAGCAAGGATTTGATGAAGGACGGCATTACCTTCCTATGCCTTACTCTCACCGCACGACGATGCTATACTCCCCTGTCACGAGCATATCCACCCGCGCTGTGTACACACCGTTCAGCGGCAAAGTGAGCGTTATTTCCGCGCTCAGGTCGCCTTCTGCCACATTGTCATTCTCGGCGATGACGTTGCCTTGTGGATCGATCAGCCGCACGCGAGGGTCGCTGCCCCCGACTGCATTCACGCGGATGGTAACCTGTTCCCCTGTCACGCCCTCAAACAGCCAGTTGTGAGCAGAGTAAAAGTCCTGTAGGGAGGCCGTGCGCGTCTCGCCAAGGGCGATGTGCTCCACAAGCGTCGTCTGCAAGCCATCGCCGCCGTCGTAAACGGGCGGTTGCAATGTGCCGACCTGCGTCATCACAGCGGCAGCGGTGGCAGCCGCCGCCGTTTCCATAGCGATCACCGTGGGGCCAAGGAGCGTTGCCGCCTCGGCTACTTGGGTGGCCTCTGCCGCCAACGTCGGGCCGAGCTGGGTGAGCTGCGCCTCCAACGTGGGGTAATACTCCTCCACCGTGCCGCCGAGCGCACCCAGCGTTCCCCCGGCAGCCCCCAGAGTGCCCTGCACATCGGCCAGCTGACCCAACGGCAGGCACGTGCAGGCCAACGCGGCCAGCATCAGCGCAGCGGTGGCTGTGGCAAATGTTCCCCCCGTACTCCGCATAGACCTAACTCCTAACCGCTACATCTATTGCAACGTGATCTGGTAATCTCCGGTGGTATACACGTCAATGCGGATGGTGTACGTGCCAGAGGTGGGCAGGGTGGCGATAATGAGCGCGTTCCAGCCGCCACCGCTGTCGTCGTCCTCGGCGATGATGTTACCGCTGGGGTCAAGCAGCTTGATGCGCGGGTCGGTCTCACCGAGGCCGATAGCGGTGATAGTCACCGTCTGCCCACTGGTGCCTTCGAAAGCCCAGTTGTGCGCCTCAAAGATGCTATCCAGCCTGCCGCCGACGCTCTCACCTACTGCGATCTTGCCACCGCCGGTTGTATCCAGCCCGTCTCCCCCGTCAAAGGTGTTGGGGACACCGCCTGCGCCACCCCCACCGGGCAGGAGGTTGCCCAACGGGCCGCAGGTGCAGGCCAGCGCGACAAGCGCCAAGGCGACCACAACAACACTCATGAAGCGTATACGACGACCTCTCAACATTTCTCTTCTCTCCTAAAGGGTTGAAACAGAGTCAATTGCTGCTCTCGCAAAGCGTGCTACACTCGCATTGTACTCATGTCGACAAAAAGGGCTATTGAGCCGTCGGAGCGCTCCTTCCGGCGCGGAGGTCAGAGTTGACTGCTTCACTGCTTCCACCCGATCTGGATCGGGCGGCGCTGGAGGCCGCCTTGCATACCCTGCATGCAGGTTCGGATTATGCACGGGGCGTGCTGGATGTGCTGCGCTTGCTCGGGCTGATCAGCGGGCACGATGCCCCTTCGGACGAGGTCGCGGCGATGTTTATCGAGAGCCTGCGTGCCCATTTGGCGGATGGCGTAGTGGTGGGCCTGCGCTGGGGCGATCTGGACGCGCAGGGCCTGCGCGGGGTGGACATCCTACGTGCCATTGAAACGGCGCGTGCGGCAGCCGTGATATCGCCCACACCTGCTCGCACGGTGCGCATTGCGCAGGCGGTGATCAAGGGGCGGCGCGGCAGCGAGGACCTCTACCTGATGCAGTATGATGCTCACGCCGGGTGCTATCAGCCTTTGGGCGGCAAACAGGATGCTGGCGATGCTGACTCCGCCGCTGCCCTGCGCCGCGAACTGATGGAGGAGCTGAGGCTTGATGCCCTGCCCGGCCCCGACCTCTGCACCCTGACGTTGCTGCGTGCAGACTGGCAGAAGACGGCGCCCAGCCCCACCTACGGCATCCTCACGCGCTACAGCGCCGATTTCTACACCGTGAGCGCCATCCGCTTCCCCATCGCCCTTACTGGGGGGACACGCTGGATCGCGCGGGCGGAGATCGCCGCCCGGCGCACCGCCGATGGAAAAGCCATCACCTCTCTCTTCGAAGAGGCGCTGGGGTGGGATGTACTGGATGCCATCCCTCCGGCCCTCAACCTTTAGCCGGCCCAGGGTGCGCTCAACTCGGGAGCATTGACGATCGCACCCATCCGGTTTGGCCTTTTGCGCGGGATCACTACAATAAAGCCCACCAAGATCGGGTGCACGGGGGAGACAATGCCATGAGCGCCGAACAGCCTCTCTCTAGCGGGCCGCGCATAGCGGAACTGCGCATCAATGCAGGCCGCCTGCTGACCGACCTCGCCGATCTGGCCCGCATCGGGGCAACGCCGGAGGGCGGCGTGCATCGCCCTGCCCTCTCCGAAGCCGATCTGGCGGCGCGGGCCTGGTTCCGCGCACGGGCCGAGGCAGCGGGCCTCCTGGTGCGTCAAGATGGGGCGGGCAACCTCAGCGCGGTGCTCCCTGCTGCCGATCCCGCCGCGCCAACGGTGATGTGCGGCTCGCATCTGGACAGCGTGCCGCACGGCGGTCGCTTTGACGGCTCGCTGGGGGTAGTAGCCGCATTGGAAGTGCTGCGCACCGTCCAGGAGGCAGGGCTGCGCCTGCCCGTACACCTCGAGGCGATGAACTTCACCGACGAGGAGGGGACATGGTGTCCGCTCTTCGGCAGCCGAGCGTTAGTGGGCTTGCTGAACGAGGAAGACTTCGAGGCTGCACGCGGAGGCCGCGAGGCGTTCGCTGCACGGCTGGCCGCTGCCGGCCTAACGCGCGAAGGTGCGCTCGCCGCCCGCCGCTCCCCGGACACGATCAAAGCCTGGGTGGAGGTGCATATTGAGCAGGGCACACGCCTGGAGGAGGCTCACGTGCCGATCGGCGTGGTGACGGCCATCGTCGGCATTGCTTCCTATTGGCTGACCTTCATTGGGCGGGCTGATCATGCGGGGACGACGCCGCTAGAGCAGCGGCTGGATGCGTTGCGCGGCGCAGCCGAGTTCGTGCGCCAGTCCCGCGAGCTGGTCGCCAAGCGTTTTCCGCACGGCGTGATGAACTGCGGTGCTGTGGAAGTACAGCCGGGCGCCTTCAATATTGTGCCGGAGCGTGCACGGTTGGCTTTGGAGTTCCGTCACCACGACCCTGCCAAGCTGGAAGCCATGCGCGAGGCACTGTTGAGCCTCGCCTTGCATGTGGTGGAGGTGGAAGGGCTGCGGTTGGAGGTGGAGCAGGTAAGCATCCACGCTCCTGCCCCCACCCACCGCGATGTCATCGCCGCCATTGAGCACGCCTGCGAGGGGCTGGGGCTGTCTTCTATACGCCTACCTTCCTACGCCGGGCACGATACGCAGGTGATGGCCTCCGCAACGCGGGCGGGGATGTTTTTCGTGCCCTCGGTGGGCGGCGCCAGCCACTCCCCATGCGAACTCACACGCGAGGAAGACTGCATCCACGCAGGGAACGTGCTGCTGCATACGGTGCTTGCGCTAGCGGAGATGGAGAGCCGCGCCTAGGCGTCGATCACCAGGCCACGTTTACCCTGCCCCCACCAACATCTTGGCGATGTGCACGGCTTCGGTGGCATTCTCGCCGTAGGCATCTGCGCCGATCTCCTCCGCCCAGCGAGGGCTGGTCGGTGCGCCGCCGATGAGGACCTTGACGCGCTCGCGCAAGCCCGCCTCCTTGAGCGCCTCAATCACGTTGTGCTGGCTGATCATGGTCGTCGTCAGCAGTGCGGAGAGACCGACAAGGTTGGCGTCCGTTTCACGCACTGCCGCCACGAATTGCTCCGGTGCGACATTCACACCTAAATCGCGCACCTCAAATCCGGCGGCGGTGAGCATGATCCCCACCAGCGACTTGCCGATCTCGTGAATATCCCCCTGCACCGTGCCGATCACCACACGCCCCAACACGCGGCGCTCCTGCCCCACCTTGAGGGCGGGTTCCAGCACGGCAATGGCCGCTTTCATGGCCTTGCCGCTCATCACCAGATCGGGGATAAAGGCCTCACCGCAGGAGAAGCGCTCGCCGACAACATCCATGCCCGGACGCAGGCCCTCCTCAATGAGCGTGAGAGGCGGATGCCCGGCCTTCAGCCCTTCTTGCGCAAGTTGGGCGGCACGGTCGGGGTCGCCAGCGATGACGGCTTCACCGAGTGCTGCAAGTAGCGCGTTGAGTTCCATAGGCGGCTCCTTGAGAACCATCAGCGGTTAGCCCAAAGGGACTGCTAATGGCTAACTACCGGCAACGATTCCATCCCTGCCTTGCGGGCAGCGGCGAGCGTGATGCGTTCCAGCTCGGTGACCACCTCCGGGGATAAGGGGGGTGGTTGCCAAGCAGCCAACAGGGCCGGAATGCGCTCATGGGCACGTTGGGCGGCGTCGTGAGCGCCTTTGGCCTCCCATTCACGGCGGAAGTCGCGGTCCACTACGGCGCTGGGCAGGATCATCTCCTCACGGAACCAGCGCCGCGTGGAAGGATGCTCCAGAAAACCACCCGCATGGCCAACGGCGCGGATGATGTCCAGCGCCAGCGGGTCGGTGCGCGGCTGCATGCCGGCGATAATCCGCTTGGCCATGGCGATGATCTCGGCGTCGATGACCAATTTCTCCAGGCTGAAGCAGCTCTCAAAGTCCAACATGCCCGCACCGGAAATCATATTGACGCCCGCCAGCGCGGCGAGCACCGCCCCAATACCCGATTCAAACCCACATTGAGCATCCACCACTTTGGCATCGCTCATGCCCATATAGGCATGGGTCGGCAGCCCCAACGTTTTGCCAACCTGCACGTAGGCCACATCGATCATCACTGTCTCGATCGCCCCCATGGGCGTCGTTCCGGTACGCATGTCAAAAGCGGCGGGCGAGCCGCCCCACACGATCGGTGCACCTGGGGCGGCCAGCTGGTGAATGACAATGCCGCTCAGGGACTCGGCAGCATGTTGCACCACTGCGCCGAGCAGCGTCACCGGCCCTGTAGCGCCCGTGAGCGGCATGGAGACCAGCTCCGCAGGCACACCGTTGAGAGCGCAGTCTATGAGGTTCTCGCAGGTGATGTCACTCCACAGCAGGGGCGGCGAGGGGCACACGTCAAAGATGGCGAGGGGTTTCTCGCGCAGCGCGGCGGCGCTGCCCGCCACGGCGACAAGCATCTCGTGCATCACCGACCACGTCTGGATGGCGAAAGCGCCGGTAACGATGGGCTTGCGCGAGTTCAGCAGCACGATGAACAGCCGATAGAGATCGCTGATAGGCTTGGGTACATCCGAACACACCAAGCATGTGCTGACGGCATCCAGTTGGGGCAGCACATCAGCGAGGCGCGTGGCCCTCATCAGGTCGGTGGTGACGGGCGCACGCGAGGCGGTCGTGCTGTGATCGAGGACCTCAATGGCTGCCGATCCGGGATCGAAGTGCACATCGTCGCCGCCATAGTGAACGACGGGGTTGCCCTCCAGATCGTAGAGAGAGAAGGAACGCGGCACGCTTTCCAGCGCCCGCTGAACGAGGTCGGCGGGGATGCGGGCAACGCGTACAGCGCCATCCACCCGAGCGCCTGCACCGTCCAACAGGGCCAGGGCGCGGTCGGAATGGACGCGCACGCCGGGGTCCTCAAGCAGGGCATAAGCCTCGGCGAGGATGCGGTGCACCAGCATCTCATCCAGTAGAGTCAGCGTTGGGCGGATCAAAGGGGACTCTCCTTGGTGCCGAATAAGCGACAGAAGGGTGGGAAACGTCTAGGGTTGCTTGCCGTCTCTCAAAACATCGCACGCTTACGCCGATGAGCAGACCGCGCTGCACTCTACCATACAAAAGGCGTGTGCACAATTCGCCTCAGCATGGGTAGCCAAGCCGAATCGGCAAGGCAGCCACCTCACCTTGAGGCCGCTATACGCTGCCACAGGCTAGGATAATTCACCACCAGCCCGAAGGCATCCACCTCTAGCTCGGCGCGGTAGCCGCTACCGCTCTCGTAGCGATAGCGCATCTCGCTCAAGCGCTCGTAGCGCTGGGGCAGCGGCTCAACAGCCAGCGAGGGGAAGCGCACCCATGCCGCACGGATTTCGGCGCTTTGCCCCACAGCGAGGTTGAGCCGTCGGATGGCCAGCGTGTTTGTGATAGGCGAAAAGGCGAGGTCCACGTCCACACAGCCCGCCAGACGGCTCAGGTCGCTGCCGCCCAGATAGTCCACCCATTCACCGGTGGGGGCCAACCCGATGCGCAGTGTGCGCTCCTCGCAGCCCAGCCACAGTGTGATATTCATCATACCGATGCGCCAAAAGCGGTCGCAGCTGATACGGTAGATGATCTTGAGAGGCTGACCATCATCCAATGCGCCCAGCAGCACGCCGTCAAATGACCAGCCCGAACGTGTGCCGCGCACAAAACAGTGCTCCAAGCCGGGCGGGCGATTTGTCCGCCACAGAATAGTGTGCTCGCGTGCGTTCATGCCGTAAGTTTACCACAGCACCAAGGGTGAGGTAAGACAAGGGCAGTGGAACACCCAATCGGTGCAGGGCGTTACAATTGTAGGACGTCCTGACCACCACTAAAGTGGATTGTGGAGAGCCTTGCCATGCTGCAGAGAACAGCCCTCTGTCTTGTGCTGGCCGTCCTGCTGACGGCTTGTGCGCCGCTGTCATCCATCCACGAGCCGATCCCCCGTACCGAG
>DAOTYL010000158.1:0-4661 GCA_034434955.1 Anaerolineae bacterium
GAACACGCGCCAGCCGTGCGATCTAAACCACTCGGTGGGTGAGCCATATACCACCTTGCTGATGGGGTGCTCATCAATGCCAAAGTCGTTCCAGTCCACAATGTAGTAGAGGTTGTCCAATCCCAGTCCCCACGCAGAGTTAAGCGTCTCATGGGTGGAGCCGGGGGTCAACCCGCCGTCGCCCTCAAAGATGAAGACCTTGACACCCTCTGCTCCCGCCCGTTTGAGGGCAAATGCCTCGCCCGCAGCGGCGGGACTGCCGTGCCCCGAAGGCCCGGTGTTGAACTTGAGGAAAAGCGTCTTGCCTTCCATCTCAGCATGGCCGGAAAGCCCTCCGTTGCGCCGGAAGTTAAGCAGGTCTTCCCAGTAGAGGGCACGCTCCTCAGCTTTGTGAATCAG
Organism: Anaerolineae bacterium; assembly: GCA_034434955.1. Classification (GTDB taxonomy): domain Bacteria; phylum Chloroflexota; class Anaerolineae; order Aggregatilineales; family UBA3940; genus DAOTYL01. The sequence goes on from DAOTYL010000158.1 coordinate 400, forward strand.
ATAGCGGCTATCGCCAGTTTGCTCATATTTGATGCGCAACGCCTCGTTGAACACGGCCAGTGTGCAGTAGATTAGCGGAACTGTGTGCCCTGCACCCAACACGAAGCGATCGGCGAAGCGTTTTTCGGGGTGGCGAATGTCCCAACGCATCACCCCGCTAAGCAACGTGACGACCAGCGCATGTACCTTGGAACGGGAGCCACCGGGGTGCCCGCTCTGGCGGTAGTTGAGGGTGATGTCAATGAGCTGATCGATCAGGTCCTTGATCTTTTCCCAATGCTCAAAATGCTGCGTCAGCTCCTGATAGCGCTGTGCGATGTGAGCTTGTGTCACAGTTTCCACCTATGGCTCCTTTCCAAACTGAAGGGTGAACCGAGCGCATTAACCTATACAAGCGACCATGCTTCCTGCCACACGCGCTTTGTGCCAGCGATAACTAGCTCCGAGGTCTCGGCTTCGGTCTGCGGTTTGACCTCAAACCCTACCCAGGGGCGCTCGGCTTTGCCGTCGGCCAGATAGCCGACCTTGAACAGCGCCCGTACAAACTCTACCACCTGCGGCACATCGTTGGAGCCGCCCGGCCAGCCGAAGCGAGGGTGCATATCGCCGTACGCAGGCACGCCGGGGATAGCGACACAGTTGCCCACATGGATATGCACCAGCACATCTTTGAGCTGCGTCAGTGCCCACTCAGCCTGCTCGCCCAGCAGCGGCATGTGGCTTAAGTCGTACATCAACCCGAAATCGGGGTAGTCTTCGCGGATCATGCGGGCGAATTGGGCGGCGTAGTCGCTGGGGCCGATCAAGGCGGCCTTGTCTACGTCACGGTCAAAGGTCTCCAGCGTCAGTGCAATCCCCTTCTCACGCCCATAAGCGCACAGCTCGCGAACCGAACGGGCCAGTGCGTCCAGAGCAGCGGGGCGATCTGCATCGCCCGGGTCCCTACCGGAGAGGAAAGCCACACGCTGGGCCCCCATCTCAGCAGCTTCATCAATATTGGCCTTCATCTGGTCCACAGCGCGACGGCGCTCTGCTTCATCTAGGCTGTTCAGGTTGAGCTTCTGCAGCAGCAACGTCGGCTGGGCGCCAAAGCCCACCCGAAGATGACTGGTGGCCAGGATGTCCCTCACTCTGGCACGCTCAGCAGGGTCTTTGATCCAGCCGATCTCAATACCGCCGAAGAAGGGGTCCTCCGCGATCTTAGCAACGGTCTCGGCAATTGGCCCTTCGCCGCCGATAGTCTGCGGAAAGGCCATAAAGTGCACGATGCTCATGGTGCAGTAGTTATTCCAATGTTTGTCCACAGCTCATTCCCTCCCTCTTATGTAGGTTGTCGGTCATCAGGTTGGCGGGGGCACTGCATACCTCGGCTCGCGGCCTTCGATAACAGCCATCACATCTTCAACGACCAGCGCCATGCGCAGCAGAGCCTCATCGGTGTGAGCAGCCATATGGGGCGTCACCACCACGTTATCCAGCTTCAACAGGGGGCTGTCGGCAGGCAGCGGCTCAGGGTCAAACACATCCAGCCCCGCCCCGGCGATCCAGCCTTCCTGAAGCGCACGTAGCAAGGCGTTCTGATCTACCACCGGTCCACGCGCCGAGTTGATGAGGTAGGCGCTGGGCTTCATGCGCCGTAGCTGCGCCTCGCCAATCAGCCCCCGTGTGGTCGGCAGAAGCGGCACGTGCAGCGAGACGAAGTCAGCAGCAGCCAGCAGGTCATCTAAGGTAGCCCGCTGCGCCCCGAGACGAGCCTCTGCTTCGGGGTAGGGGATCACATCGTAGTACAACACGGGCATGGCAAAGGCGTCATGGCAGATCTCCGCCACACGTTGGCCGATGCGCCCGAATCCCACCACCCCCAGCGTCTTGCCGTAAAGCTCCACCCCCGTCAACCGATAGCGAGATTCCCAATCACCGGCACGCAGCGCCTTGTCGGCCTCCACCAAGCGCTTGGCGAGGGCGATCATCATCCCCACGCACTGCTCAGCAACGGATTCCATGTTGGCGTCGGGTGTGTTGACCACCACAATACCCCGTTCAGCAGCAGCCTTGCGGTCGATGGCCTCAACGCCCACGCCATGACGCCCTACGACCTTCAAGCGAGGAGCCGCTTCCATCAGTCGGCGTGTGACTTTGCCGTTGGCGCGGATGATGATGCCGTCTACATCGGCCACAGTCTGGATGAGGTCTTCCTCATCCAGACTGGTGGCCATGCGTACCTCAGCACGTTGCTTGAGCCAATCAAGAGCCTTCTCATGGATCGGCTCGTAGAGCAGGACAACAGGCTTGCTCATTGCGCCATCACCTTAATCGTGATGCACGCACAGCCGCCCGCCGCGCGATTCGTAGCTCATCTCTTGGTAGACGGTCTTCCACTCCAGATATTCATCCACCGCCACCGATCCCTGCTCACGGCCCATGCCGCTCTGCTTCATACCGCCATAGGGGGCTTGTACCATAGAGCCGTGAATGTCGTTGATCCACACCGAGCCGGCCTCCAGACGGCGAGCCGCAAGATAGCAGTTGCGCTGGTCGCGGCTGAAGAAGTAGGCACTTAGGCCGTTCCAGCTATCGTTGGCGTACTCAAAGGCTTTCTCCAGATCGTCGCCGACTTTCATGAAGGCCAACACCGGCCCGAAGGTCTCCTCGCGCATGACGCTCATCTCATGCGTGCAGTCCACGAGCACCGTTGGCGGGAAGAAAAAGCCCCTGTCGTAGCCCTCGCCCGTCAGGCGCTTCCCACCGACGAGCACCTTTGCGCCCTTGGCTACAGCGTCCTCCACTTGGCTCATCACCCATTTGAGCTGACGCTCGTTGATCAGCGGGCCGATGTCTACACCGGGTTGGAAGGCCTCGCCCACGACGATGCGCGAGGCTAGCTCGGCAATACGCTGCGTGAGTTCATCATAGATAGCTTCGTGTGCATAGACGCGGTTGACACGGTTGCACACCTGCCCACAGCCACGGAAGGCCTGAAAAGTGATAGCATCCACTGCCTTATCAAGGTCAGCGTCATGCCACACAATGCAGGGGCATTGCCCACCCAGCTCCAGCGTGACGCGCTTCATCCCCTCAGCAGCGGCTTTCATCACGGCAATGCCGCCAGGCAGGCTACCAGTCAGCGAAGCATGCGCCACACGCGGATGGCGCACAAGTGCCTCACCAACCTTCCCACCGGGGCCGGTGATCACGTTGACCACGCCGGGCGGGAAAATCTCGGCAGCAAGCTTGCCCATGAGGATCGTAGCCAGCGGTGTGTCGGAGGACGGCTTAGCGACAACCGTACAGCCTGCCGCCAACGCCGGCCCCATCATACGGCTGAGCAGATGCAAGGGGTCATTCCAAGGGGGGATGCAAGCCACCACGCCTTGCGGTTCACGCAGCACATAGACGAAACGATCGCGGTGGTCAGACTGGAGCACCATGCCGGTAATGCGCCGCGCTTCCTGAGCGTAGAACTCCACCACTGCGCAAAAGCCGTTGATCTCGCCCTTGGCCTGCGGGAAAGGCTTGCCTTGCTCGGTGGAGAGCACACGCCCGATCTCCTCAATATTGTCGCGCATGGCATTGACAAACTTCATCATCATCGCAGCGCGATCTACAGCGGGCGTATCGCGCCACTCCTTGAAAGCGCGATAGGCCGCCTGCACCGCCGCATCAATGTCCTCCGGGCTGGCAGAAGGCACGCGCCCAACCAGCTCACCGTTGGCCGGGTTGAAGACATCGATGTACTCGCTCGTGCTGCCCAGCGTGGGCTTGCCATCGATGATCATAGGGGATACTTCTACACTGGTTGCAGTCGCCATTTTCGCACATCCTTTTCTCTGACTGACTATAGTTCGCTGCTTCCCCCAGCACGCAGAGCGTGAACCGAGGGAACTGGTAGCACCTTCGCATTCTTATCCGGCACTGGCCTGCACGACATCCCCATACCTTGCCGACAGATCGGGGAGTGGCATACTGGCGCGCAACTCGCGGGCCAGTAGAACCATAAGCTGCTCGGCCATCTGCCGAAAATCGGACACGACCACCGCATCGCGGTAAATCTGGCGCACGAAGTCAGCGCCAATCCCCACGCCGATGATCTTACACCCCGTGCTTTCCAGCGTGGCCACCGTTCGGATGAGGTGATCGGCATCCCCGTTGGGCTGACCATCCGAGATCACGATGATCACCTTGTTGCGCTCGCTGCGAGCCTGAATACGTCGGAAGGCAAACAGCAGATGCTCTTCATCCCAGTTGTTGCGGCGTGGCTGGAT
>DAOTYL010000159.1:0-7726 GCA_034434955.1 Anaerolineae bacterium
ATTGACCTTGATACGCCCTGGTGCGATCTGCCGGAAGAGCAGCGGCGCATCATCCTTTACGGCTCTGGCGAGCGGCGCGTGCTTGTGACGTACCGCAACAAGGATGGGCATCTGCGCCGTTATGCAGCCCAGTATGAAGGCATCGTGGGCAATCTACAGCGCCGTTATCAAGAGACCACTTCTGACTACATCCGTATGCAGATCGAGGGTTACATGAGCGAGCGCCCCTGCCCGGCCTGCAACGGCGAGCGTTTGCGCCCCGAGGCGCGGGCGGTGACAGTGGGCGGGATGGGCATCCATGAGGTCAGCGCATTGCCCGTTAGTCAGGTGCTGGCCTGGGTGCGGGCACTGAGCGGGACGAGTGGCGAGCCGCCCCTACTCTCGGAGCGCGACCGCGCTATTGCCCATCAGATTCTCAAGGAGATCGAATCGCGCTTGCAGTTTATGGTCAACGTGGGGCTGGATTATCTCACGCTCAACCGCTCCGCCGGGACGCTCTCCGGCGGAGAGGCGCAGCGCATCCGACTGGCCACGCAGATCGGCTCGCGGCTGATGGGGGTGCTCTATGTGCTAGACGAGCCGAGTATCGGCTTACACCAGCGTGATAACTTGCGCCTGATCCAGACGTTGGAGGGGATGCGCGATCTGGGCAACACGCTGCTGGTGGTGGAGCACGATGAGGAGACGATCCGCCACGCCGATTGGGTGATCGACCTTGGCCCGGGCGCTGGAGAGCACGGCGGCGAAGTTGTCGCTGAAGGCACGGTTGAAGAGATCATGCGCCATCCAAACTCACTGACGGGCGCTTTTCTGGCCGGACGGCTGACCATCCCCGTGCCGCAGACGCGCCGCAACGGCAACGGCGCAGCGATTGTGGTGCGCGGCGCACGTGAGAACAACCTCAAAAACATCGATGTGCGTATTCCACTGGGCAAACTGGTGTGCATCACGGGTGTCTCCGGCAGCGGCAAAAGCACGCTGCTGGTAGAGGTGCTCTACAAGCGGTTGGCGCAAATTCTACACGGCAGCCGTGAGCGTGCAGGCGCACACGATAGCATTGAGGGCGTGGAGCATATTGACAAGATCATCAACATCGATCAATCGCCCATTGGGCGCACGCCGCGCAGCAATCCGGCCACCTACACCAAGCTCTTTGACCCCATCCGCGACCTCTTTGCCGAGTTGCCCGAAAGCAAAGTGCGTGGCTATAAGCCGGGCCGCTTCAGCTTCAACGTCAAGGGTGGGCGTTGCGAAGCCTGCGAAGGGCAGGGCGTGTTGCAGGTGGAGATGCAATTCCTGCCGGATGTGTATATCCCCTGCGATGTCTGTCACGGCAGGCGCTACAATCGTGAGACGCTACAGGTGCGCTTCAAGGGGCTGAATGTCGCCGATGTGCTGGACCTCACCGTGAGCGAGGCACAGGAAGTTTTCGCCGCTTTTCCGGCTATCACCAGCAAGCTGGACACGCTGGAAGCCGTCGGCTTGGGTTATATTCGGCTGGGGCAACCTGCCACTACCCTTTCCGGCGGTGAAGCACAGCGCGTAAAGCTGAGCCGCGAGCTGGCCAAACGGGCCACCGGTCGCACGCTCTACGTGCTGGATGAGCCATCGGTGGGCTTGCACGCCGCTGACGTGGCACGTCTGATCGATGTGTTGCAGACGTTGGTGGATCAGGGCAATACAGTGGTGATCATTGAGCACCACCCGGATATTATCAAGGTGGCCGATCACATCATTGACCTCGGTCCCGAGGGGGGCGAGGCGGGTGGCTGGATCGTCGCCGAGGGCACGCCGGAAGAGGTGGCGCAGGTGGAAGAAAGTTACACGGGCCAATTTCTGCGGCGGCTGCTGTATGACAGCCGTCCATCCGCGCCGCGCTAGGATGCTGGCCGCGCGGGTAGGCACACATGGGGAGAGTTGTGGACGAGTGATGTTGCCGCCGTCCATCCCGCCGCAAGCAAGCGATGAAATGGAATTCACCCTGCAGGAGCTGCTGGCCCGCTGTGCCACCAATCTGACGGAGAAAGCAGCGCAGGGCGATCTCGTTACCGCTTACGAGCGGGAGCAGGAGATCGAGCAGATTCTGACCTCGCTGGCTTCGCCGCTCAAAGGGCGCATTGTGGTGACCGGTGGGCCGCGCGTCGGCAAGACGGCAGTCATTCAGGCGGTGGCAGCGCGTATTCAGGCCGGGCGCTGTCCGGAGGCGCTCAAAGGCTGTGAGCTGTGGGCTTTGAGCGCACGCAGCATCTTGCGGGCTTTTGGTGTGCAGGATTGGCAAGAGCGGCTGGGCCAGTTGATGATGCTGTGGGCCGATCACCCGGAGGTGATTCTGGTGGTGGATGCCCTGCCGACGACGCTCTCGGCGGGGGCGACGCTGGAAGACCCCTTTGACATGGCGCAGTTCCTGTTGGGCCAGCTCCAGAGTTCCACCAACCGCCTGCTCGCGGAGGGCCGCACGCAGGCGGTCAACGTTTTCTTCGAGGCCTACCCCGAATACCGGCATATCCTGATGGAGGTGCGCATCGCCGAGCCGCCACTGGAGGCTGCCCGACGGATGGTCATGCAAGCCGCCGAAGATATGGAAATCCGGCAGGGGGTTGCGATTGACCGTGAGGCCGTAGAGGCGGCGCTTGACCTCACGCGCCGTTTTGCCCTTCATGAGCAGCTCCCCGGCAAGGCCATTGACCTGCTGGAAGAAGGCATCGCACTTCATTCTGCGCGTGGGGAGGCCCGCCCTCGGGTCACCAAAGAGGACATCATCGCCCGCTTCGGGGAGAAGACAGGTCTGCCGGGCATCCTGCTCTCCGACGATGAGCCTTACGATGAGCAAGCCGTGCGTCGTGCTTTCAGCGAGAAGGTGCTGGGGCAGGATCAGGCGGTGGATGTGATTGTGCAGACGCTCAGCCTGTTGCGCACGCGGCTGAACAACCCTTTCCGCCCTATGGGGGTTTTCCTGTTCATCGGGCCGACCGGCGTGGGCAAGACGGAGCTGGCGCGTGCGTTGGCCAACTTCCTATTCAGCGGTGATGAGCACATCGTGCGTTTCAACATGGCCGATTACAGTGCCGACTGGCACGTGCAGACGTTGTTCGGCAACCCACACGGCTTTGACCTACCTTCACGGCGTGGACAGCTGACCATGCGCTTGCAGGACCACGCCTTCGCCGTGATCCTGCTGGATGAGTTCGAGAAGGCCCATCCGGAGGTCTTCCAGCGCTTCCTGCAACTTTTTGACGAGGGGATGCTCATCAACGGGGCCTCGGAGATCGTTAACCTGCGCAACACCATCGTCATCCTCACCAGCAACTTCGGGGCGCACCTGCTCTCAAGCGGCAAGCTGGGCTTTGGCCCGGCGGTGACGCTGGAAGAGCAGGAGCAGCGTATCCGTGAAGAGATGGTGGCTTTCTTCACGCCGGAGCTGATCAACCGTGTGGACAGTGTGGTATTCTTCAAGCCGCTGACCAAGCCCGTGCTACGCGAGATCGCCTACCGGCGCGTGCAGGAAATCTTGCAACGTGAGGGCATCGCACGGCGGGGCATTGAGGTGGAGGTGGATGAGGATGTCATTGAGTGGGTGGTGGAGCACGGCTACAGCGAGCGCTATGGCGCACGCTATCTCGCCCGCCAGATTGAGAAGACCATCACCTACCCACTGGCCCAGCAGTTGATCCGTAACGATCCCCCCAGCGGATCGATGCTGCGGCTGTTTATGCGCAATGGACGGGTGGCCTCAGCGTTGGTGCTGCCTGCCACTGCACATCCGCCGGAAGAGGCCATGCCGATAACGGCCACACTGCCGCGCAGGCGTCCGCAGAAGTTGAGCAGTGCGGAGATGCGGGCCAACCTGCCGCTGTTGCGGCAGCGCATTGAGGCGCTGGAGTCGGCGCATGGCGTGCGGGAGGCGCGGCAGAAGCTGGCCGACCTGATGCAGGCTATGTCTACGCCTAGCTTCTGGGATGACCCTCAGGCCGTCCAACCGCGCCTAGAAGAGATGGGCCGTTTGAGCGGGCAAGTGGAGCTGGTAGATGGGCTGCGTCGCAACTTGAGTGAGCTGAGCGATCTCCTTGAGAGCGGTGATGCAGAGCAGGGCGATCTGTTCAGCGAGGCGGCGCTGCGCTATCGCTACCTGCTCCGCGAGTTGCCCCGCGCAGAACTGACGTTGCTCTTCAGCAGCGCTTGGGATGCGTGCGGTGCGTATCTGCACGTTGCGGCACGTGGGCGGCGCGATGTAGCCCGTCAGTGGGTGGTGCAATTAGCGCACATGTATCTCAATTGGGCGATGCGACGCGGGTTTCGTACCACGATTCTCTCGGAAAATGTCGGCGATGGCGGTACGGCGTGGGGCGTATGGCTGAGGATCGAGGGGGATGGTGTGTATGGCCTGCTGCGCGGCGAGACGGGTATCCATCGGTTGATACAACCTTCTCCCCATCAGCCAGAGCGGCGGCAGGTGGTGCAAGCCATCGTCACCGTGTGGCCCGATCTGCCCGAAGACAGCCTGCCTCCGCTGGACGCTGACCTTCTCCATATGGAAGTGAAGCCCATTGACCAAGCGGGCTTGCTCGGTGGGCAGCTTACGACATGCGTGCGGGTGCAGTTTAGTGAGCAAGAGGCACTGACGCTCGTCGGCTCGCTACCCCCCGATGACTTCAAGCGAGAGGCTGTTGCTTTGCTGCGCATCCGTATGGCTGCGGACGAGCAGGCCAAAGTGCCCGGTGTGCACCCTGTCTGGGGACGTGTGACGCGCTCCTATGTGCGTTACAAGCAGCAGTACGTCCACGATCCGCGCACAGGGTTGCGCACCGGCAAGCTGAAGGCCACATTGAAGGGGGAGCTCGACCCCTTTATAGAAGCGCGTCTGCGCCCTGTAAGCAATACAGATCGATGATGCTTGCTGGGAGAGCCATGATAGAGACAACCAGACGCATGTTGGTCTCAGTAGCCCACCCTGACGACGAGTCGTTTGGCATGGCGGGGACCCTCGCACGCTATGCCAGCGAAGGCGTGGCGGTGTACTTGATCTGCATGACGAACGGTGACGTGGGCGTAGCCGAACCGCAGTTCATGGCAGGGTATCGCAGCGTGGGCGAGTTGCGCATGGCGGAGTTGTGCTGCGCTGCGCAAGAGCTGGGGCTGGCACATGTGTACCCTTTCGGCTACCGCGATTCGGGGATGGCCGGCAGCGCCGATAACCACCATCCGGACAGCCTCAATGCCGCCGATCTGGATGAGGTGACGGGCCGTGTGGTAGCCGTAATACGCGAGGTGCGCCCGCAAGTGGTCATCACGTTTGATCCTTTCGGCGGCTACGGCCACCCCGACCATATCAAGGTCCACGAGGCCACTACCCGCGCCTTCTTCGCTGCCGGCGATCCGGCACAGTATGCCGAGCAGATCGCGGATGGGCTACAGCCCTATCAGCCGCAAAAGCTCTACTATATGACCTTTGATCGCCGCGTGCTGAGGATATTGGTGCGCTTGATGCCGCTTTTCGGGCAGGACCCCCGCCATATGGGGCGCAATGGGGATATAGACTATGTGGAGATCGCCCGCCACGCTTACCCGATCCACGCCTTTATCGACACGCGGGCGGTGGCGGAGAAGGCCGAGCGTGCCCGTCGGTGCCATGCCAGCCAGCTGGGTGGCATGGGGCGCCCTACGCTGATGCAGCGGGCGCGGCGACTGCTCACCGGCCTCTATAATGAGACGTACATGCGTGCCTATCCGCCTGTGGGAGATCGGCGCTTGCGCGAAACAGACCTCTTTGCAGACGTCATTGTTGACTGAACCGGATGGAGATCGATGCTGTGGATGTTGAGATATTGCCTGTTGGCCCTCTCCAGACGAACTGCTATCTTGTGGTCTGCCGTACCACTCGCGAGGCAGTGTTGATCGATCCGGGCTGGCCTGACCGCATCATCGGCGAGGCCATCGCCGCCCATCAGGCGCATGTGAAGTACGTGCTGAATACCCATGCCCATTTTGACCATATCGGTGGCAATGCAGCGGCCATCCGCCAGACGGGGGCGCAGCTGGCCATCCACGAGGCGGAGCTGCCTCTGCTGCGCAACAGGGGCGGCGCGGATGCATGGGGCATTCCCATCGCCCCCAGCCCTGAGCCGGATCGCCTGCTGATCCCCGGCCACGTGCTGGAGGTCGGCACGCTGCGCCTGCGGGTGCTTTTTACGCCCGGCCACACCCCCGGCCACGTCTCCTTTTATGAGGAGCAACACGGCGCGGTGTTTGACGGCGATGTGCTCTTCCAGCGCGGCATCGGGCGCACCGATCTGCCCGGCGGCGACGCCCACGCCTTGTTTGATTCGATCCGGAATGTGCTCTTTCAATTGCCCGATGAGGTGGTGGTCTACCCCGGCCACGGCCCGCGGACGACTATCGGCGAGGAGCGCCGCCTGAACCCCTGGCTGGTGTGATCAGTCGTTCAGTCCCAGCATGTAGCGCCGCACTACGTCCTGCCCTTCATCGCTGAGTATCCATTCCAGCAAGGCGCGGGCATTGCCCTGCGGTTCCTCTTGTGTGACGAACTCAACCGTTGTGACAAGGGGATAAGCGTTGGCCTTGACCGCCTGCGGGGTAGGGGGGGCGCCATCGTAAGCCAGCATCTTGACGCGCCCATCTAGGGCGCTGCGCGGCACATATCCGATGGCCCCCGGTATAGTGGCCACCAAATCAAGGAGATGGCCATCGTTCACGCCTAGCCGCGCCGAAGAGGTCATAGTCTGCCCCTCCATGACGAGGGCATCAAAAGCCAGCCGCGCCGAACTGCCCCTCTCGCGGGTGATAACCTCAATGGGCGTAGCCTTGCCGCCCACCTCATTCCAGTGCACCTTCTGCCCGGAGAAGATAGCCCGCACATCACTGTGTGAGAGGCCGGCGAGCGGCACTTCGGGGTGCGCCACGATGACCATTATTTCCCGCGCGATGGGGGTGTGAAACAAGGAGCGCTCGCCCGGGGGATAGAGCAGCAGTACGGCGTCTACCTCGCCCGCCCGTAGGGCGTTTAGGGCGATGTCGCGGCCTGTAGGGGCCATTGAGAGTTGTACGCCGGCGTGGTGTATCTCATAAGCGTTGATGAGGCCCTCGGCCAGCAGTACCACTGAGCCATCGACGGCGATGCGCAGGGAAGGGGTGGTCGGGCGGACGGCAGCACCTTGGCCGCACGCCGTCAAGAGGAGGGCGATCAACAGGCCAAATGCCCATCTACGTGGCACTCTCATCGTTGAGGATACCGCTTGCCTCACGCCCCACGCACGGCCAGCACCAACAGGCTGGAAGCCGACATAAGCAGGCAGTAGAGGGCGAAGATCGCCGTGGAGCGTGTGCGCAGAAAGTTCAGCAGCCACTTGATGACAAGGAAAGAGCTTCCCAGGGCGGCCAGAAATCCTGCTGCAAGCACTTCGGCGTTGCTCAGACTGATTCCCTGTTGCGCCAGTTCGGCTGTCTGAAAGATGCCTAAGCCAAGGAGCAGCGGCGTCAGGAGCAAGAAGCTGAAACGTGCCGCATCGTCACGTTGCATGTCACGCAGGCGTCCGGCGGCGATGGTTGCACCGGAGCGGCTGATGCCGGGCATCAGCGCCAGCGTTTGCGCCAGCCCAATGATGAGGCTATCGGCCCACGTCATATCGCTGATATCTCGCTTCAAGCGGCCCAGGCGCTCGCTGATCAGCAGCAGCGCAGCGGTGATCAGCAGCATGAGCGCCACAACCAA
>DAOTYL010000160.1:0-4973 GCA_034434955.1 Anaerolineae bacterium
GACAACCGTCACCAAATAGTGGGGACGGTCCTCGCCGATCTGCGCCTCCAGGGCATCAATCATGCCCTGCACTTCATTGAGGTCTAACGTGCCGCTGACGGCCAGTGAGGAGCTTTGTAGAGAGGCCTGCGGGTGGAGCACGATCGTGCGCTGCCAGCCGCTGTCATCGCCGACCTTGGCCTGCAAGTTGTAGGTCACCGTGAGGTGAGCAGGGGCATCGGCCACGAAGCTGTACTCAAAGGTGAAGAGCACACGATCGACCACCGCACGGAAGACGGGATCGCCACCCTGCAGCTGGCCATCGTCATAGATGGCCGGCGCCCCCGGCAGGGCATGGGAGGCGCTATAGGAGAACGTACCTACATGCCGATAGAGGAATTCTTCTGTCACCGTGCGTGAGAGAGGTTGCCTAAAGGCGGGCAGCCCCAACAGAATGGCAGCTAAAGCAAGGACGCCGAAGAGCGCCATCAGGTCAACCTGCTTTTCGCCTAAAGCAGGATTGCGTGGAGAGCGCTGTTCCTGCACTTGGCGTCTGTGGCGTGCGGGACTGCCCACCGGTGGCTCGGCAGCCGGACGCGCCAGCAAGATCACAGCACTTCCTAAGGCAGCAAGGAGGGCCAGCCCGAACGGCGAACGCATCCACGCCGCGATCCGCCCCAAACGTGGAAGGTGTAGCCATAACTCGCCCACGATGTCTTCCCTCAGCGCATGATAAGGGTCACGCCATGTATTGTTATCCCCCTGCAGGACGTAGCGCAAACCATCGCGGGCAACAATGCGGTGGAGCACCAGGCCAACGTAAGGCGCATGATAAGCCACCACATCCCCTACTTCGTAGTCGGTGCCCTGCCTGACGATCACCAGATCGCCGGCATGTAGAAAAGGTTCCATGCTGTTGCCGTTGACAAGCACATAGGCCACTTGCCCACCTAGCTGAAGGGGCGCAAAGACGATCCAGGCGACCAGCACCAGCAGGAAGAGAGCACCCTTCAGGAAATGCAGCACCAGACGGTGGCGCACAGCAGCGCTTCCTCTTCGTGACCCGACGGCAAAAGGGCGCGGCCACCCTGACCGCGCCCTGCTGAGGTAAGGGGGTGCATCCAGTTACTGCAATGCGATGACTTCCAGCGTATCAGCATTGCGGATTGTCACCGCGCCGCCACTGCCCACGTTGCAGTACCACTCGCGCGTCCAAGTGCCGGGCAGTCCGGGCGGGCGAGTGGAGGTGCACAGCACGTAGCCACTATCTTGGCCCCCACCCGAGACACGAGCATACACCTCAGCTTCTGCATCGGCATCCGGCGTCAGGTCAAAAGACACGTAGCCGATGATGGGCGGTGAGACGGAAGTATCGGGCGTGTAGTGGACTCGCTCCACCGTATAACCGCTGATGGTGTTGCTGCCTTGCCCCGCATAGGTTGGCGGGACAGTATTAGCCGCGGCGAAGGCATACACGAGGGCTGCAATAATCAGGAGCAGCAGCAGGATAACAAGGTTGCGCATGGTGAAAAGACGTTGTGCAATCATTTTTCCCTCGGCTCCTCCCTAGTGGATGCATCCTCTTTCCCCTTGGCTGTTTCTATTTTATTTTGGAGAGGGATCAATTCGCGCCAACTTCCATGAAACTTTCATGAATTTTCAATAACAGATTTGTAACAGCGCACCTTCTCTGCTAACCAGATCGCACGAGAGGCACTTGCTCACCTAAAAAGTCTTGGGGAGTGGCTAAAAAGCTGGAGTTACAAAATCAATGAGATGGGCCGGATAAACAGGGAAACGTTGTTTGTAAAGTTGGCGCTGGTTCCAACAAAAGACAAAGAGTTGCACAGTTTTTTCTTCCCGACGAAGGTGAACAACTCATCCATCTCAACTGTGTCAACCTCTTCAGGCAGGGGAGCAGGGGGTAACTGAGCGGCATAGGCTTTGACCCAGTTGGCCACACTCTGATGGTTCACACCCAGGTGTCGGGCTATCCGCCGCAGATTCATCCCATCAACGTACATCCGTATGGCTTGCATTCGTGCTTCATCGCTGTATCCATGCCGCTTAGGATTGGGCGTGTAGCGATATCCGCAGGCCTTGCATTTGTAGCGTTGACTCCCAACTTCGGTCCGCCCTGATTTGACCTGTTGCTTCTGGTTGCTGCATTTTGGACATTGCATGACACTATATATTGCATATATCCAGACAGTTAGCCACTCCCTGCCGGGTTTCGTCTTTTCACTTTGCGCTGTTTTACGGTATTATTTCGGCGCATGATCGGCCATCTACTGACCTCAAGGAGCCTGTGACGCTGCATGAGTACCGACGCCACAACTTGGTTTTACCGGCATCCTGAAAAGCAGCCCTACCTCGTCACTGAGCGCCTCAATGGCACCTTCTGGCAGGCGAGGGTAGTAGAGGTGTACTGGCGCTGCGTGCAGACCGAGCCAACCTATCGCGCTTATGGCTATTACGGCGACCACGTTCTGGAGATGGAGTGGGTGCCTAACGATTGGCTCTCCCTCAGTGCGCCAAAGGAGATGGATATCAAGCCGTTGGTGGACGCCATCTCGCAGCGTATCCTGTGGCGCCCGCCCTGCCTCACCTACTTCACGCACGGAGGGCATCGGGTGTACGAATGGCATGTGGACGGCGGCAGGCGGCGCTGGGTGGAAATTCAGGGTCGGGGCGAGTTCGTACAGCCTCGGCGGCTGACCGCTTGATCGAAAAGACAAAAGAGTTGTGTTCACGATGAGTGCGCCCGTCCTGGCCGCACTCCATCTGGACGCCCGCAGGCAGAAAGGTGGGCCGATAGTATGAAGTGGGGACGTCTTCTGCTGGCAACGTTGGGGGTGATCGCCGGAGTGCTGCTCATGCTGTGGTGGCTCAACGGGCGCCTTATCCCCACCGTGCGCATCAGTCATACACTGGGGCGGGGAACCGAAGTAGGCATTGATTGGATTGAGATCAAGTGAGCGGGCCATGGATGTTCGCGCCATCCTTGAGCGTGACCTGCAGGTCGTTGAGGCTGCCGCCGCCGACCTGAAAGCCCACCTGCTTGGCGGCACTATCTATTGGACGCTCAACTCGCAACCCACCACCACGCACCTGCTGCCGAAAGGCACGCTCGGCGGCCTGCTGTTGCGCCTGCATCGCCTCAATGCCCTGCGCGATGCGCTGGACGGCGGGCAGGAGGATCGTCTGTACCGCGCAGCGCAGGCGGTGGAGGAAAACCTTGCCGCATGGCGCACACAGGCCGAGGAGAAAGCCATCCGCGAGGCCAAGGCGCGGCTACGTGCTTGGGTGGTCTATCTTGAAGAGTGCGAAGCCGATCCTGCCCGCTACCACGGTGAGTATCCCACACAGGTTGAAGGTCGCACCGTTCTGGAGCTGCTGCTGGGCTTCGCCACAGATGCCATAGAGGATGTGCGAGCACCGGTGGAAGACGCCGATCGCCTGCTGCGCAAAATCTCCGCCCCTGCCGATTTCGTGTGGGCGCCTGAGATGCAGGCTGCCTTTCCCCCTGAGCCTTTCTGGTGGCTCTACGTGCGCCCCACCGTCCGCCCGCCGGAAGAAGAGTAGCCCCTGTGAAAACGACCGTTGTGATCCCTACCTATAACGAGGCCAGCAACATCCCCCCGCTGGCGGCAGCATTGTGGGCGTTGGGTCTGCCCGATCTCTCCATCTTGATCGTGGACGACAACTCACCAGACGGCACAGCAGAGGTAGTGGAGGATTTAGCGCGGGCCAATCCGGGCCGCATCGCTGTCCTGCGCCGCCCTGCCAAGCTAGGGTTGGGTACAGCCTACAAGGACGGCTTCCGCCGTGCCATCGCCGAGGGAGCGCAAGCCATCGTGCAGATGGACGCCGACTTTTCGCACTCGCCGCACTACATCCCCGCGATGATTGAGCTGCTTGATCGCTTTGATGGCGTGGTCGGCTCGCGCTATGTGGAAGGCGGGCGGCTGGATGAGCGCTGGAGCTTTGGCCGCTACCTGCTGAGTTGGTGGGCCAACTCGGTATACACGCGGCTTATCTTGGGCACACACCAGCGCGACGCCACCGCCGGCTTCAAGGCATGGCGGCGCGAGACGCTGATCGGCATCGGCCTGCACCGCATCCGCTCCAACGGCTACGACTTTCAAGTGGAGATGGCCTACGTCGCCGAGCGGCTGGGCTACCGCATCAAGGAGATTCCCATCTACTTTGAGGATCGGCGCATCGGACAGAGCAAGATGAGCATGCGCGTCAAAATTGAGTCGGCGTTGCGCGTATGGGACATCCTGCTGCGCCATCGCCACCTTACGCCGGCGGACCGCATCCCGCTGGATCAGGCGGATAGCCTCATCCTATCCCCTTCTCCCTGAGCCAAGCCTCCATGATGCGCCGTGTCTCCTGCGGCGCTGACATAGGGAATAGGTGGCCGTGCCCCTCCAACGTGATGAGGGTGGCCTCCGGAAGCAGGCGGCGCATGCGCCGCTCCGAGGCGGCGACAAAGGTGTTGGTCTGCTCACCGCGCACGATGAGTGTAGGGAGTAGACCACGCAGACGGGGTACGTCACGCCATACATCGGTGAGGATGGTCTGATAGATGCGTGCCTCCCACTGCGGTGACCAGCGCAGCGTCACGCTGCCATCGGGCGCCGGGCACGTCAGCCCTTCCGCGTAGAGGCGCAACACCTCATCCGACCAATCGCGGAAGAGCGGCTTGGCCCGCCAATAGGCAAAAGCCTCCTCAACGCTCTCAAAGTGGGCGCGGCGACGCAGTGCCCCCTGCACCAACGGGAAGCGCCTTCCCATCCTCAGCGCCTGCAGCAAGCGGATGGCGGCCAGCAGCAGCGGCGGCAGGATGGTAGGGTCCAGCAGAATCAGGGCGCGGAAGCGGCACGGCTCGGCGAGGACGGCCAGCAAGGAGTGTACCCCACCCATCGAGTGCCCCACGGCGATCACGCCCTCAAGGTTGTGTGCCCGCAGCCCGTGCAGCAAGTCAG
>DAOTYL010000161.1:0-6336 GCA_034434955.1 Anaerolineae bacterium
AGTGGATCGGCCATCGCCGCCAAAGGGCTGGCTCCTTCCTGCTGCGTCGTCGGCGTGGAGCCGCAGCTGGCCGATGATGCCACGCGCTCCTTCCGCACCGGTGTCCTGCACAGTGTGCACAACCCGCCCACCATTGCCGACGGCACACGCACGCCCTCATTGGGGGAAATCACTTTCCCTTTGGTGCGCCGTTACGTGGATGACATGCTGACGGTGAGCGAAGAGGCGATCAAGGAAGCGGTGCGTTTCCTCTTTGCGCGGCTGAAGATCGTTGTAGAGCCATCGGGGGCGCTGGGAATAGCAGCGCTGCTCTGCGGTGCGGCGCGGGGGGACGTTCAAGGGGCGGAAGGCTGCTTGAGCATAGAACCTGTGCGGCGCGTGGGTGTGATTGTGAGTGGCGGCAATATAGATGCCGCCACTATGGCAGCCATCCTCGGCGACGGATGAGATGCCCCTTGCGTGCAATCCGCCATGGCTGTATGGATCGGTCAGCACAACCTGACTGACCGAATTTCGCACCCCCTCGCTAGCCGGCACGCAGCAGTGCCAACAGTACCCTGATGGATAGGACGCCGAATATCGCCAGCAAGCACAGGATGATCAGGCTCAGAATGCCGATCGGCAGCCATGCCGTTGTGGTTTGCCGGCCGATGTGGGCCAGTACATCGGGGAGGTCGCCGGGGGAGACCACCAGAGGCTTTCCCCGAGCCTTGGCGATCATCATCTGATCACCCTTCTGTTGCACCGTCCCTACGACGGTGACTTCTTGGCCGGCACGCAGCACCCAGACTTGCACCGATCCGCTCAGGGTGGGGGGGAGCCCCACTGCCTGCAAGGCTGCCGTCCGGTCCACACCCTCCGGAATCACTCCTTCACCCAGTAGGGAGCGGTCCAAGCCTTCTGGGTCTACCCATACCGTCCCACTGCCGTCATCCAGGAGGAATGGCCGCGTCTGGATGCGATCCATCTGTTGCCGATCATCCCCTTCGGTCTTGGTTCGCGTCATCGCCACCCGCAATACCGCAGTGTCCGGAAGTGGGGGGACTGGTTCAGGGACCTGGGAGATCACGCCTTTCAGCCGTACTAGTCCCTGACCCGGCTGCAGGGCGGCGATGGATTGCAGGGGAAGGTTGGCCAGAGTGGCCCGCAACTGCTGGCGCAAGCGCGAACTCCGCGTAAGAAGAACGAGAAAGACCACCGCTACTACTGCAAAGAACAGCGAGCCGCAGGCGCAGAGCAACTGGGGGAACATAGAGCCAATAATTTCCGGCATCCGGTTGCCCTTTCGGTAAAGCAAATAATAAAGGGGGGTTGCCTCAACCCCCGATCTGCGACATCAGCCGTCCGGCAGGAATGGCTTCCTCAGCCAGCCCGTGCCCCCAGGGCTTGGTCCAGATCGCCCGCCGAATGAGCGCCTTCATCTCCTCTGCTGAAGCCCCTGCCCGCAACGGGGTGAGCAAATCCACCTCACGCTCGCGTAGTAGGCACAGCCGCAGGTGGCCATCGGCGGTGAGGCGGGCACGGGTGCAAGCCGCGCAGAAGGGCGCCGTCACCGAGCTGATAAAACCCAGCGTGCCCCGTGCTCCGGCAAGACGATACAGCCGCGCCTCTCCGTGCAGCCGCCCGCCGTCCAGCGGCTCAAGTGGCCCCAAGGCGGCCTCAATGCGGGCGCGGATCTCTGCCTCAGGCACGATCTGTGAACGGGCGAAGTCGGCCATGCCCGCCAGGGGCATCATCTCGATATAGCGCACCTCCCAGTCGTGATCGAGCGTCAGCCGCGCTAGATCGATCACGTCCTGCGTGTCGTTGTAGCCGCGTGCCACCACCGTGTTGATCTTGATGGGCAATAGGCCCGCCCGCTCCGCCGCGGCGATGCCTTCCAGCACGTCCTCCAGCCTGCCGTGCCGCGTCATGGAGCGATAGCGTGCCGGATCGAGCGTATCCACGCTCACGTTGACGCGCTTCAGCCCTGCCTCGGCGAGCGGCTGTGCCAGCCGTTTAAGCAGCACTCCGTTGGTTGTCATGGTGAGGGTGCGCACGCCCGGCGTGTGAGCCATCTCGCGCACCAACTCCACAAGGTTGGGGCGCACGGTCGGCTCGCCGCCGGTGAGACGGAACTTGTCAAAGCCCAGGTCAACGAACAGGCGGAAAAGGGTGAGCAGCTCCTCGTCCTGCATCAGCACGGCGCTGGGCTGAAAGACCGTCCCCTCCGGCATACAGTACACGCAGCGCAGGTTGCAGCGGTCGGTAAGCGAGATGCGCAGATAATGGATGTTACGCCCGAAGCGATCAACGGCCACGTTGTCTTTTTGCCCCCATATCTCCGGCGATTGATCAACGCAGTCGGTTCTTACCTCCTGCGGGCCAAGCGCCGGAATCTTCTAGCCTATTATAGCGATTTTAGCGATGGGCCGAATATTGATCTGTGGCCGTCCGTGCAGCTGACAAGTGACATCTCTGCACAAGGTGGGGGTGAGGCCGTGAGTTGGCAGCAAGGCGTCCTCATCGCACATCGTGCCAAGTGGTGTGTACCTCCTTCTGCCCGGCCTTGATGGCACGCAGCAGGGCATCCTGATCCACCGGCAGACTGAAGATGCGCACGCCCGTAGCATGGTAGATGGCGTTGCAGATGGCAGGCGCCGTGTTGATGGAGGCCAGCTCACCTACCCCCTTGGCCCCATAAGGCCCTTCAGCGGTGGGATGCTCCACAATGTGCACGTCGATCTGCGGCGTGTGGCGGATGCTAGGCATCTTGTAGCGAGCGAGGAGCGTCGTCCAGGGGCGGCCTTCCTCAATGATGTATTCCTCCGTCAGGCAGAAGCCCAGCGCCATGACGATTCCGCCCTCGATCTGCCCCTTCACCGCACGCGGGTTGATGGTCCGTCCCACATCCGCTGCAGCGATGACTTTGGGCACGCGCACCTCTCCGGTTTCCAAGTCTACCTCCACGAGGACGGCCTGCGTGGCGTAAGAGAAAGCGAAGTGCATGTCGCCACCCTCGCCCAGCGGTGCCGTCTGTGGAGCGTAGTACTCCTGTATGGCGCGGGGTTGGAGGCCTTGCTGCCTCATCCAACCCACCACTTCGCCGAGGGGAACGGCTTGCCCGTCGTAGCGCAGCAGGCCCTCCTCAAAGCGGATGTGCTGGGGTGGCACATTATCATGCTCTGCTGCCACCGAGCGCAGCGCTTCGCGCAGTGCGCCCGCCGCCAGCCGCACCGCGTTGCCCACCACATAGGTCAGGCGCGAGGCCGTCGTCGGCCCGGCGTCGGGGGTCAGGTCGGTATCGGGCAGCGGCACGCGGACGCGCTCATAGGGCAGCCCCAGCTCCTGTGCTGCGATCTGAGCGGCCACCATGCGCACGCCCTGCCCTAGATCGGCAGCAGCGGTGCGCACCTCCACCGAGCCATCCTCATAAGCCTCCACTTCGGCGGCGGCTTTATCCGGCGCCCCGCCGCCCAAGCCGGTGTTCTTGTAAGCACAGGCGATGCCCCAACCGTAGGCCTTGTGCCCTTCACGCCAGGCCCAGCGGAAGGGCCGACCGCCCGCTTCCTCCAGCAGGGCCGCCCGCACTTTCTCGATGGTCTCCAGCAGCCCTACACTCTCGCGCAGCACCTGCCCGGTGACGGTCACCGAGCCGACCTGGTGGGCGTTCTTGATCCGCAGGTCGAGGGGGTCCATCCCCAGCGCCTCGGCCAGCACGTCCATTGTGCTCTCCACGGCGAAGGCCGACTGCGTGACGCCGAAGCCGCGAAACGCGCCTGAGGGGGGGTTGTTGGTGTACATGGCGTAACAATCCACACGGGCGTGGGGCACAGCGTAGGGGCCGGTAGCGTGGGTGGTAGCGCGGGTGAGCACCTTGTCGCTCAAGGAGGCGTAGGCGCCACCGTCGCCGTAGAGTTCGGCCTCAACGGCGGTGAGCGCTCCGTCGCGGCGGGCACCCATGCGGATGCGGATGATCGTGGCGTGGCGCTTGGGGTGGAAGATCAGCGATTCCTGTCGGCTGTAGAGCATCTTCACGGGGCGACCGGTGGCCTGCGCCAACAGCGCCACGTGCGCCTGCGCCGCGAGGTCCTCTTTGCCGCCAAAGCCGCCGCCGATGAGCGTCCCCCGCACCCGCACCTGATCCTCTGGCAAGCCGAGGATGCGTGCCACCTGATGGCGGTCGGCGTAGGGAATCTGCGAGCCGACATAGATGGTGAGCTTGGGGTGATCCGCATCGTATCCTGCCGGTACGCCGATAGCGCACTCTGGCTCTAGGAAGGCGTGCTCGACCGTCGGCGTGCGGTAAGTGCGCTCTACAACAACCTCGGCCTCCTCAAAGCCGCGCTGCACGTCGCCCAGCCGCACTTTGATATGCTTGAGCAAGTTGCCCGTTGGCCACTTCTCGTGGACAAGGGGGGCATCGGGGCGGCGGGCGGCAATCGGATCGCCGACTACCGGCAGCGGCTCGTAGGTCACGCGGATGCGCCGCACCGCCTCCTCGGCGATCTCCGGCGTCTCGGCAGCCACAATGGCGATGGCATCGCCCACGTAGCGCACCTTATCCCCGGCGAGGCAGGGCCAATCGTCGTACACCAACCCATGAATATTCTCACCGGGGATATCCTTGTGCGTTAGCACGGCATGCACGCCGGGCAGAGCCTCTGCTTCGGCGGTGTCTATGCTCAGGATGCGGGCGTGGGGATGATCGGCGCGTTTGGTGCGCCCGTAGAGCATGCCGGGGAAGACAAGGTCATCGGTAAAGTGCGCCCTGCCGGTGACCTTGTCTACCTCTTCCGGACGCGGCACAGAGCGCCCAACGATGTCAAGGGCCTCGCCCGTGTGTGGCTCTTGCCAGCGGACTGCCTCCTCGCCACGTAGTTCGCGCGCTGCGGCTTGGATGGCATGGATGACGCTCGTATACCCTGTGCAGCGGCAATAGGTGTCCTTCAGCGCAGCCTTGATGTCACCCTCACTAGGGTGAGGATTGGCATCCAGCAGGGCTTTGGCCGTCACGATCAGCCCGGGGGTGCAGAAGCCGCACTGCACCGCGCCGTGTTCGATAAAGGCACGCTGTAAGGGATGCAGCTCGCTGCCTTGTGCCAGCCCTTCGATGGTCAGCACCTCGGCGCCCTGCGCCTTGAAGAGCGGGTAGATGCACGAGTTGACCGGCACGCCGTCCACCAGCACCGTGCAAATGCCGCATTCGGCCTCTTCACAGCCGATCTTGGTGCCGGTCAGCCCGAGGTCATAGCGTAGGAATTGGGCCAGCGTGCGCGATTCGGGGGCGTCTTTCTCTACCAGTTGGCCGTTGACGGTGAGGCGGATGATGCTCATGCTCTTTCAACTTCCTCCGGTACGGCTTCGCCGCTGCGGGCGCGGCGCACGGCCAGCGGCAGGGCGCGGCGTAGCAGTACCTCGATCATCTCCTGGCGATATTCTGCTGTGGCGCGATATTTGCTGGCACGCGGATGCAGGTCCCGGCGTGCCACACGCACAACCTCATCCAACAAAGCCTCGTCGTAGACCCTGCCGTGTAAAGCCTCCTCCACGCTGACAGCACGCAAGGGGGTCGGGCCGACAGGGCCGATACACACCCGCGCCTGCTCAACCGTCGCGCCGTCCGGCGCCAGCCGCACCCACACCGCGCAGACAAGCACCGGCAGCGCCACGCCCTGCGGGCGCATGATACGCTTGAAGGCCGAGGCCTCGCCACCCTGGTGGAGGGGCACGCGCAGGGCCAGCAGAAGGTCCCGCGTGGGGTCCAGGGCCGATTTGCCCGGCCCTCGGAACATCTCCAAGATGGGCAGGCGGCGGCGCTGACCATCCTGCCACACCTCAGTCTCGGCATCCAGTGCGACAAGTGCCGTTGTGCCGTCGGCGGCAGGCAGGGCATGGATGACATTGCCGCCTAACGTCGCCACGTTGCGCACCTGTGGCCCGCCGATCACCCCACAGCCCTCGGCGAGACAGGTAGCGCGTGCCCTCACCAGTGGGTGACGCACGATCTCGCTGTGCGTCACCCCCGCACCGATGATCAGCGCATCCCCTTCCTGCGTGATGCGCCGCAGTTCGGGGATGCGCGTGATGTCTACCAGTGCCTCAATGGGCGGACGTATCCCTTGCCGGATTTCCAGCAGTAGGTCGGTGCCACCCGCCACTACGCGGGCGCGTCCGGCGTAGCGTGCCAGCAGGTCTGCGGCCTCCTCCAACGATGAGGGTAGGTGGTAGCGATGCCAGAGGGTCATGCTAGTCCCAAGGTCCTTGTTCAAAAGCGAGGCCCAATTTGCTCAACTCTTCCTTCACGCGGCGGTAGCAGTCCTGCCACTCCTGTGTAGGGGTGATGGTCTTGATATT
>DAOTYL010000162.1:0-4832 GCA_034434955.1 Anaerolineae bacterium
GATGAGGCCTCACTGACAGGTGAATCGGTGCCGGTGCAGAAAGACGCCGAGCGCATCGTTGCGCCCGATGCCACGCTGGGTGACCGTCGAACGATGGCCTATAAGAGCACCATCGCCACCTACGGGCGCGGCAAGGGTGTGGTCGTCGCTACCGGTATGCAGACGGAGATCGGCAAGATCGCTGAGATGATCCAATCCGTGGAGGAAGAAGAGACCCCCCTCCAGCGCCGTCTCGATCAGCTAGGGCGCTGGTTGGTGTACGGCGCACTGGCGATCTGCGGCGTGGTCTTCGTGGTAGCCTTTGTGCGCGCCGCCCAGCAGATCGAAATGGCCGAACTGGGCACTCAGAGCCTCTGGCAACTCCCTGCTTTGTTGGGCAGCGGGGTAAACGTAAGCGAAGAGTTGGGGCGGGCCGCGCTGGACGCTTTCCTGACTGCTGTAGCGCTGGCTGTAGCCGCCGTACCGGAGGGTCTGCCCGCCATTGTGACGATCAACCTCGCGCTGGGGATGCGCGAGATGGTCAAACGCAACGCACTCATCCGCCGCCTGCCTGCAGTGGAGACACTGGGCAGTGCCTCGGCGATCTGTTCGGATAAAACCGGCACGCTCACGCAGAATGAGATGACCGCCGTCAAGCTATTTGTCCCCGGCGCTATGGTCGATGTGACGGGGCAGGGCTACATGCCAGACGGCAGATTTTATCAGGACGGCGAGAGCATCCCCCCGGAGGAAATGCCGGACGTGGTGCACCTGCTCACAGGGGCGCTGCTGGCCAGCGATGCTCTGCTGGAAGCCGAAGCGGGGGAAAACGGGCGGCGCTATCGCATCGTCGGCGACCCCACCGAAGGGGCCTTGGTGGTCGCGGCCGCTAAGGCCAACCTCACCCGCGAGCATCTGGAGGCACTCTACCCGCGCGTGAACGAGATTCCCTTTGACTCGGCACGTAAGCGCATGAGCACCCTCCACCGCGACCCGGACAGCAGCACCGATCACATTCTCTTTGTCAAAGGTGCGCCGGACATCGTGCTGGAAAAGTGCACGTACCTCTATGAAGGCGGCGAAGTCAAGCCGATGACGCCAGCAATGCGTGAGCGCATCGCCAACGTCAACCGCGAATGGGCAAGGCAGGCGTTGCGCGTGTTGGCCGTCGCCCAACGCCGTTTCGACCGTGCTCCTGTTGACCTGAACCCTGAGGAGCACGAGCGCGACCTGACCTTCATTGGCCTGATCGGCATGATCGATCCGGCCCGTCCAGAGGTGAAGCCCGCCATAGAACGTGCACGCCACGCCGGAATCAAGACTGTGATGGTGACCGGCGACTATCCCGACACCGCGCGGGCGATCGCTCAGGAGATCGGCTTACTGCGCGAAGGCGGGCGTGTGATCACCGGTGCAGAACTCCAGCAGATGGATGATGAGACGCTGGCCCAAATCATCGAGGAAGTAGACGTGTTTGCCCGCGTCTCGCCGGAGCACAAGGTGCGCATTGTAGATGCCTTCCACAAGCGCAATTACGTGGTGGCTATGACGGGCGACGGCGTCAACGATGCGCCGGCCCTCAAGCGTGCCAGTATCGGCGTAGCGATGGGCATCACCGGCACGGACGTCACCAAGGAGACGGCGGACATGGTGCTGACGGACGACAACTACGTCAGCATCGTCAACGCTGTCGAGCAGGGGCGCGTCATCTACGACAACATCCGCAAGTTCGTTTACTTCTTGCTCAGTTGCAATCTCGCCGAGATCGCCGTTATTTTCGTCGGCGCCTTGTTGGGCTACCCTCAGACACTGACGGCCATCCAGCTACTGTGGCTGAACCTATTGACAGATGGCGCACCGGCGCTCGCACTGGGTGTGGAAAAAGGCGACCCTAACGTGATGGATCGCCCTCCGCGCCCTCAGAACGAGCCGATTATCGACCGCACGATGCGCATCGGCATGATCGTGCAGACGATCTTCATCAGCGCCGTGACGTTGACAGGGTTCTTCATCGGATTAAGGCAGGGCGGGATTGATGAGGCCCGTAGCATCGCTTTCACCGTACTCTCTTTCTCGGAGTTGCTCCGCGCCTACACCTCGCGCTCGGAGTATTACTCTGTGTTCCATATCGGGGTGTTCAGCAATCGCTATATGCAGTACGCAGTGTTGGCCTCGGTCGCGCTCTTGCTGGCCGTAATCTACATCCCCTTCCTCAACCCGATCTTCAACACCATGCCGCTGACGCTCATCGACTGGCTGGAGATTGTGCCGCTGATGCTGATCCCCTCGCTGGCAGCGGAGATCACCAAATATTTCCTGCGGATGAGCCAGCAGCGTACTCAAGCGCGCCTGGCGGCCGGCATCTAAAAGCGGAAGGGCTTCACCGGAGAGGGTGTCCGGCGGGTTCTATCGCATCGGCGGGAGGAATCTCTACAAGTTGGTTGACAGACTGCCGATTCTCCTATATCATGCTATGAAATCCGAGGGAGAAGCCTATGCACCGGCTGGATATCATCCCCACTATTGATCTTGATGCTGACGATAATAACCGCTTCGGACGTTGGTCTGGAGCGGCTGGTGGGGTTGCGTCGGCCCGGCGCTGAGGCCCCGCTCAATGCGCAGCAAACAGCGGCTTCCCTAAGCCCTCCAGACCAACTGGAGGGCTTTTTTGTGTGTGCCGATCTCGTAAGCGCTTAAGGAGGGAGAAATGGCCCAACAGACCACCGCCGATCAGAACGCCCCCGTGTTTGTAGTGGATGACCCCGCATTGGTGCCCGTCAGCGATTACCCCTCGCGTATGGCTGACATTCCCCCCTCGCGCATGTTCCTGATCAAGAAGGGGCTGGACGCCTACGAGGCAGCCCATCCCGGCAGCCCTATCTTTGACGCTTCACAGGGTGACGGTGGCGCGAGCTTGCCCGGCGTCCCCCGCGAAATATTGGAAGAGGCCGCACGGCTCCAGATCGAGCACGGTACAGCCTATGATATGCCCTACGGTTGTGACCTCTTCCGCAAAGTGGTTGTGGAAGACTACTGGCAGCTCAACAGCGACACCGGCCTCGGCCCGGCCAACGTCATCGCAGCGGTCGGCGGGCGGGATGCACTGCTCAAAGCCTACGATGCCATGCTACACCTAGGGCACGGCCGCATTGGCGACGTGCTGATCGTCTCGCGGGTCCCCTGGATTAGCTACAACTGGGGGCCGTATGGCATCGGCGCTAACGTAATGCTCGCCCCCGGCAGCCCTGATGATGGCTGGGCCTATACGCCGGAGGCCATCAAAGCCTGTTGCGAGGTCGCAGCGCGCACCGGACGCAAGATCGCCGGCCTGATCATCACCAACCCCGACAACCCCACCGGCAACACCATCTCCGCCGAACGGCAAGCCGAACTGGCTCACGCCGCACTGGAGTCGGGCGCTGCCTTCGTGCTGTTCGACTGGATGTACCACTACGTCACCGATGAGCAGCCAATGGACCTCAACCGCTTCATCCAGCAGTTCTCATCGGAAGAACGTGAGCGGTTGATGTTCCTTGACGGCATCACCAAGTCGCTGGGGGCTTCCAACATCCGCAACTGTCATCTCATCGCCTCGCAGAGGGTAATCAAGTACATCACGGCGCGCGCCTCACACGGCGTCATTCCCGACTTCTACTCGCAGGCAGTAGCCATTGCTGCCTATCGCATGGGGTACCGTCGAGCGGCAGCGACCATCATTGAGCCGACCAACGCCAGCCGCACCGTGCTCGCCGATCTGCTGCGCAAGCACGGCTTCCGGTACATCCTAGGCAAAGGATACTATGCCTTCATCGAGGTGGGGCGCTGGCTGCATGCCGCAGGTATGGAGGACAGCGCCGCTTTAGGCGAGTATCTGGCGGAGCAGTGGGGTGTGGCGATTGTGCCCGGCGTGTATTTCTCTCGCTACGGCGCGGATTGGATCCGCTTCTCCTACGCCACACCGGTTGAGCGCACTTTGGGTGCATTTGAACGTCTGGTCGCAGGGCTGAAAGCCCTCCTATGACGAGTAGAGAGGGGGAAGAAATGAGCACGGCTGATCTGGCAGGTTTTGCCGAGAAATACCACCTAGCGCTGGAAAACGACCTCAAGGTGCACGCTGGCGGGGGCACCAGTGGGCTGGAGCTTGAATGGAACTTTTACGATGCGCGCTTCCGGCCAGCGCTCACCGGCCCGCATAACGAGGGCTTCATCGACTATCTACTTGCGCACCACGTCCCGCACTGGCTGGCCGATCAGATCAAACCGGAAGTCTTCCACTGGATGATCGAGTGGATCACCCGACCCCACCCCTCACCGTTGCATACCGTCTATGAGGGCTGGCTGCTGGAAGCCTGCCTGCTCAATATGTTGGCTGCTGCCAGCACGGAAGTGGGCGAACGGCTGTACATCTATCACGGCAACCTGCTCTATCCCGTCGAGGTGGGTCACGAATCGATCCCTGCCAGTTTCAGCATCGCCAAACGGCGCTATCTGGAGCGCTGCGTCGATCTCTACGGCAGTGCACTGGCCTGCGCCGGGACACACGTCAATGTGTCCCTGCCACAGACGCTGTTAAGCTGGGACTACATGCACTTGCCTCCCTCTCAGCGCGGCAACGGCCATCTGGATAGTTACAGGAATCAGGTCTATGTGGAGGCAGCGCGGCTGATGCGCGCCTTTGCAGCACTCTCCATTGCCGTCACCGCCAGCACGCCCTTGCGTGCTGACCGCAGTACCGGCGAACCGCTGGTGCTGCTGACCGAGGTGGATAGCAACCGCAACCTGACCTTCCCCAACGATCGCAATCTGGATTTGCCCTACCTCTACCGCAGCTATGAGGACTACGTGCGCCTCTC
>DAOTYL010000163.1:0-2144 GCA_034434955.1 Anaerolineae bacterium
GATCGGGCCTGTTGGCAACCGGGCCGCAGATCAGATGGTCGCCGGTTGATCTCACTCCTCCTTTTTCCGTCGCTGCACGGACGGCAACCGTAGGTCGCTAAGAGGGGGTGGCGGCTGTAGGGGACGACAGCGGTAAGGCGATAAGTGGATGTTGCCAGCGCGGCCTAGAATATGGTAGTGTAGCAGCGTGGAGACGATGCCATGTGCAGAATCAGGCCGTTGGACAAGCGGTTGATCGTGCTGTGGGCGCTGGTGGTGCTTGGCTATGCGGCGCTGTTCGTCGCCAGCAACCCCTTATGGGTCATGCCGCGCGAGGAGCAGGTCGCCATCTTTGAGGAGGTGACACGCCGGCTGTGCCACCGAGAGGTCGAGGATGCACTCCACCGTACAGCGCGCCGGCACCACTTGCCCCCTCGTTCGGTGAGTGTGATTATGCACTACGGCTATGCGCAGGGTTGGGAGCCTGCCTCGTGTGAAGAGGAGCAGGCGCTGCCTTAGCCCCTGCAAAGGGGCGCGGGACAGCCGGGGTGGCTGTCCCGCGTCGCCCAAACAACCGTCTGGCGAGGCTTTGGTGAGTGTCACTGTATACAACGAATGAGGGCAGGATTCGTTACAGGGGAAATCGACAAAGTGGGGATTTCACGCTACCTCTTCTGCATGGAGCGGAGTTCATGATCGAGACCATCAAGAAACTTGTCGAGGCTTACGGCCCCAGCGGCCATGAGGAGCAGGTCCGTGCGTTGATCCTCGGCCTGATCGGCGGGTTGGCCGATGAGATCAGCGTGGATGCGCTGGGCAACGTCATCGCTTGGCGGCGCAGCGGCAAAGAGGGCGCGCTCAAGGTGATGCTCTCGGCGCACATGGACGAGATCGGCATGATGGTGACGCACGTAGACAAAAACGGCTTCCTGCGCTTCACGGCCATCGGCGGGCTGTTCCCCAACACTTTGCACGGCAACCGTGTGCGCTTTGCCGACGGCACTATCGGCGTGATCGGTGTCGACAGCGACGTGCCGGCGACTTCCGGCCCCACGCTGGAGCAGCTCTTCATCGACGTGAGCGATGGGCGGGCGCGGCACGCCATCAAGGTGGGGGATGCCGCCGGACTGGCCCGCGACCTTGTGGTGCGCGGCGAGCGGCTTGTCGCCAAGAGCATGGATGACCGCATTGGATGCGCCGTGCAGATTGAGGTCATGCGTCAGCTCAAGGCCTCACCCCACGATATCGCCTTCGTCTTCAGCGTGCAGGAGGAGGTCGGTCTGCGCGGGGCACGCACCGCTGCCTATGCGGTGGACCCCGATCTGGCCATCGCCATCGACGTGACACGCACCGGCGACACCCCCAAGGGCCTCAAGATGGCGGTAGAGTTGGGCAAAGGCCCCGCCATCAAGGTTAAGGATAGCGGGATGCTGGCCTCGCCGGAGGTCATCGCACTGATGGAGCAAGCGGCGAAGAGGGCCGGCGTTCCCTATCAGCGCGAGGTGTTGGAGCGCGGCTCTACGGATGCCGCCTCCATGCAGTTGACGCGGGCAGGCGTGCGGGCGGGCTGCTTGAGCATCCCCTGCCGCTATATCCACACCACCAGCGAGACGGTGGACCTGAACGACGTGCAGAACGGCATCAAGCTGTTGCTTACCCTGCTGGAAGGGCCTATCGCTCTGTAGAGTAAGGGGCGCACCGCGCTGCAGGACTGGCAGTCGATGGCCGACTTGCGCATCGTCGTAGATTACACTGCCGCCGTCCATCAGCGGGCGGGCATCGGGCGCTACGTGCGCGAGTTGGTGCGTGCACTGGCCACTTCCCCGCCGGCGGGGTGGGAAGCGTCCCTGCGCCTCTTTGTCGCCGGAGCGCGGGGAGTGCCTCTGCCACCGGCAGGGTGCTCCTACGTTGCTTCTCCCCTTTCGGAACGGCTGCACGCTCGGCTGTGGCATCGCCTGCGCCTGCCCCTCCCCGTTGAACTGTGGACAGGTCGCCAGCACCTCTTCCACGCGACGGATTTCGCGCTTCCGCCTACCCTGCCCACCACCCGAACGGTGCTCACCGTCCACGATCTGGCCTTTGAGCGCTATCCGCAGGACACCATGCCCGGCATGCTGCGCTACCTGCGCACGGTCGTGCCGCGCTCGGTGCGCCGCGCCGACTGC
>DAOTYL010000164.1:0-2573 GCA_034434955.1 Anaerolineae bacterium
GCGTCGCGGGGACGGTTGGTCAGGTCCTCTGACGGCGCACCATCGGGCGTTCCGGCGTTGATGGCCGGACTGCCCGCTTGCAGATGATAGTCCCCTTCCTCTCCCCAGGCCGGTCGCACGAACAGCGGATCGCCATAGAAGTTGCCGCTGCCCAGTTCGGCGATCTCCTGTGCGGTGTACCGCCTATCTCCATGCTCCAGTACCAAAGCGCTCTGCGGGAAGTAGAACAAGTTGTGGTCGGCAATGAGGGTTGTCCCGCTGCCGATGAAGATGTGCGCCTCAGGCCCCCGGCTGCTGAAGATGACGTTGCGCATCAGCAGCTGCAAGGGCAGGCTGGGATTGTCGTACTGCACATACATCAGGTAGTTTTGCCCTATGCTATCGTCAACGGTAACGTTGACAATCTCAAAGCGGGCGTTGGGCGTTTCCACCTGATCGATGACGATGGCCGCCCAGGGTGAGGGTTCGGGATTGCCGTCTCCGCGGCCATAGATGAGGGTGTTCTCAATGCGGCTGTTCGCGCCCCACAGTTTCACCCCATCGCAGGAGTTATTGGCGACAACAGCACGGCGGATGGTGGTGTTGGCCGCCTTGGAGTCGAGGCCGTCGCCGTAGTTATGCTCCGCGATGGTGTCCTCGATGAGGATAGGCCCCTGGGAGGGTTCAATCCCGAAGCCATCAGGACGGTCATAGGGGCGGTTGGAGCCATCGCCCCCTTGATAGTAGTGCCCGCTCCAAGAGAGCGATGAGCCGCGGATAACCACATTGCGCCAGCCTCCATGCTCCCCTGCAGGCCCACCCAGTGCACCGAAACCGGCATATTCGATGCGGCAGTTGAGGATTTGCAGGTCCTCCACGTCCTGAATGTTCATCCCAAACTCATCCACGTGATGGATGTAAAGGTCCTCAAGGATGATGTGAGCCGCCGGTGCGCCCAGAATCTCCACCCCTTCGCGGAACCAGAGTGCCTCACCCTGGGCCTGATCGTCATGGGTGATCTCCAGATTTGCGATGCGCACGTACTGAGCGCCGCTCAAATCAATGGCGGTGAGGAGGTTGTCCCGTCCGGCCAGGATGGGGCGGTTGCCCTCCTCGCCTTGGATGGTGACCCAAGCATCAGGAGTGCCTGAGGGTGGGATGAGGATGTCAGCGTCATATTCGCTGAGGATGTAGCGACCGCCCAAGATGATGAGGGTATCGCCGGGCTGCAATTGGCGTGAGCCATAGCCGGGAGTAGCCCAGGGCTGCTCAGAGGTGCCCGGATTAGCGTTATCACCCCAAGGAGCAACGTAGTAAGTACAGCCGTTGCGACAGACGGCGGGGGTGGTAGATTCGCCGCTGGGAAGTGCCGCGCTGACCGTTGGAGAGGGTGCGGGCGGCTCTGGTGTCCTGCTAACGCAGGCTGTCACTGCGATCAACAGACCTATGAGGAAGATCAGCCCCCTTGCCTTTGGCAGGCACGATCGGAGATATGCCTTCTTCGTCATGTTGCCCTCCACAATGCGCTGGAGCAAGATCGGCGGAAAGCAGTAGGGTGAGGTGAGGTTGCCGCGCAATCCCCTGTGCGATGCACACGCTGCTGGGGCTTGCGAGGTGCAACACCCGGCCCATAGGCTCATTATTTTCGGAAACCCGCGCAGCGTCAAGCACAGCGCCTGTCCCGCCACATTGAAAGAAGCGCCTCTACTGGCAAAAAAGTGAAAAGTCGGGCAAACTCTGCACTGAGCGACGGCCCTGCATGGCAGGCAGTATGGAAAGGATCAACTTATGCAGCGTGTTGTGGTCACCGGATACGGTATTGTCAGCCCACTGGGGATAGGCGCCCAGCAGACGTGGGAGGCACTCCTTGAGGGGCGCTCTGGCGTAGGCCCCATCACCCTCTTTGACCCCAGCGAGGTGGAGACGCAGGTCGCCGCCGAGGTCAAGAATCTGGACGCCGCCGCCCTGTTGGACCGCCGCGCTGCCCGCCGTCTAGATCGCAAGGAGATTCTGGCCACCCTTGCCGCCCGCGAGGCGTTGGAACACAGCGGCTTGCAGATCACCGAGGAGAACCGCGAACGTATCGGTCTCTCTGTGAGCTCCGCTTTTGGCGGCATCGGCTCCATTCTGGAAGAGGTGCGGGTGATGCTGGAGCGCAGCCTGCGCGACGTGAACCCGCTCAGTATGCTCAAATTCATGACCACCTCTCCAACCGTCAGCATCGCCTATGACCTGCGCGGACCTTCCTTCTCGGTGGCCTCGGCGTGTGCCTCCGGCGGGGATGCCATCGGGCTGGCGATGCAGATCATCCGCGAGGGCCGCGCTGACGCTATGCTGGCGGGGGCGGCGGATGCGCCCATCAACCCCCTCATCGTCAGCTTGCTACTGCGCATGGGTGTGCACAGCCGTCGCAATGACCACACGCCTGCGCCATTCAGCGCCGACCGCGATGGGCTGGTCGCCGGCGAGGGGGCTGGTGTGCTGGTGTTGGAGAGCCTGGAGTTCGCCCGCCGACGCGGCGCGAACATCCTTGCGGAGCTGGTCGGCTACGGCGCTACAACGGACGCCTTCCACCTCACCGCCCCGCGCGAGGA
>DAOTYL010000165.1:0-2831 GCA_034434955.1 Anaerolineae bacterium
AGGCAAGTTGCATCCCCCCCTGCCGCAGGATATACTTACCAACCGTACAAACCATTTGTTCTGACCGGCGGGCCGATCTCCTGCCCGCTTGGTGACAGCAGAAGGAGACATCATGCCACTGACGAAAGAGCAAAAGCAGGAGATTTTCCAGCAGTTCGGCATCAACGCCGACGATACTGGCTCGGCGCAGGTGCAGGTCGCTATGCTCACCCAGCGCATCAACACCTTGATTGAGCACCTCAAGCTGCACAAGCACGACGAGCACAGCCGACGCGGCCTAATGAAGATGGTCGGGCGGCGACGGCGCCTGCTGGCCTACCTACGGCGCACCGATCCCGAGGCCTACAAGGACCTCATTCAGCGCCTTGGCCTGCGCCGGTAATCCTGCGGAGGTGGCGGCGGCGAGTAGAGCGAGCGGTGGTTGGACGACTCCTCTGCTCGCCGCCTTTTTGCCTATCCGGCCTTATCTCCCGCGTCTCGGGGGTAAGGCCGACAAGTAGCCCGGAGGGGCAGGAATTGGAAAGCGTCATCAAGAAGGCACGGCTTGGCGCTTCTTGATGCTGGTTTCCAGTCCCTGACCTCCGGGTGGCATAACCTGAACGCAACGGAGGCAGTGAGACATCTATGGGAGACAAACGCACGTATTCGGTCGTCGTCGGCGGCCATGAGTGGACGGTAGAAACCGGCCATCTGGCCCCGCAAGCGGGCGGCGCGGTGACGTTCCGTGAGGGGGACACCATGCTGCTCGCCACGGCGACCATGTCTAAAACCGCCCGCCAGGGCATTGACTTCTTCCCCCTCAGCGTGGATTTTGAGGAGCGGCTCTATGCAGCGGGTCGCATCCCCGGCAGCTGGTTCCGCCGGGAAGGGCGCCCGCCGACAGCGGCCATCCTTGTGGCACGTCTCACCGACCGCCCCCTGCGGCCTCTCTTCCCCAAGGACATGCGCAATGAAGTGCAGGTGATCGTCATGCCGCTCTCGCACGATCAGGAGCACCAGCATGACATCGCCTCTGTCAACGCTGCCAGCGCTGCGCTGCATCTCTCGGACATCCCCTGGGATGGCCCTATCGGGGCGGTGCGCGTGGGCTTGATCGACGGGCAGTTTGTCATCAACCCCACCTACAGCCAGATGGAGCACTCAACGCTGGACCTGCGCATGGCGGGCACGGCAGATGCCATCCTCATGGTGGAATGCAACGCCAACGAGGTGGATGAGGCTACCCTGATCGCTGCGCTGGAGTTCGGCCATCAGGCCATCCAGCCCTACATCGAGCTGCAGGAGCTGATGCGGCGCGAGATCGGCAAACCGAAGCGCGAGTACATCAGCGTGCAAACGATGGATGAGGAGGTGCGGGCCGACATCTCCCGCCGCGTGGAGGCGCGGGTGACGCGCATCCTCAGCCAGTACTACAACCGCGATGAGCGCAATGCCGAGCTGGAAGACCTGCGGGCGCAGGTCATGCTCGAGTACGCCGATCCGGAAGCCGAGGAAGTGGCCGAGCGGCTGGCGCACGTGCAGGAGGTGATCGATGAGGTCGTGAGGGCCGAGACGCGCCGCCGCATCCTCTATGAGGGCATCCGTCCCGATGGGCGTGACTACACCACCATCCGCCCGCTCTCGGCGCAGGTGGGGATTGTGCCGCGCACGCACGGTTCGGGCCTCTTCCAGCGCGGTGAGACGCAGGTGCTGAGCGTCCTCACGCTGGGCACACCGCACGATGCGCAGGAGCTGGACGGGTTAGAGCCGATCGACGTCAAGCGCTACATGCACCACTACAACTTCCCACCCTTCTCCACCGGCGAGACGGCCATGCTGCGCGGCCCCAAGCGCCGCGAGATCGGACATGGCCAGCTGGCCGAAAACGCCCTCCTGCCGGTGTTACCCAGCCGCGAGGAGTTCCCCTACACCATCCGTGTGGTAAGCGAGGTGCTCAGCTCCAACGGCTCTACCTCTATGGCCTCGGTGTGCGGCAGCACACTGGCGCTCATGGACGGCGGCGTGCCCATCCGCAAGCCGGTAGCGGGCATCGCCATGGGGCTAGTGACCGATGGACAACGCTACGCCATCTTGACCGACATTCAGGGCATTGAGGATCACCTCGGCGATATGGACTTCAAGGTGGCGGGCACCCGCGACGGCGTCACTGCTCTGCAGATGGACATCAAGATCAAGGGTCTCTCCACGCAGCTCCTTTCCGAGGCGCTGGAGCAGGCGCGTGTGGCCCGTCTGCAGGTGCTGGATGTGATGGCCGAGGCCATCCCCGCGCCACGCCCGAACCTCAGCCCCTATGCGCCACGCATGATCGTCATTCACATTGACCCGGACAAGATTCGCAACGTGATCGGCAAGGGCGGCGAGACGATCCGTGCCCTGCAGAGCACCACCGGTGCTCGCATCGATATCGAAGAGGACGGCACCATCTACATTGCTTCCCCCAACGAGGCCGCTGCGCTGGAGGCCAAAGCACGCATTGAGGCACTCACCGAGACGGTTGAGGTGGGGCGCATCTACACCGGCAAGATCGTGCGCATTGAGGATTTCGGCATGTTTGTGGAAATCCTGCCCGGCACGGACGGCATGGTGCACATCAGTCAGGCCGATACCTACCGTGTGGACAACCTGCAGGACCTCTTCAAAGTCGGCGATGAAATCATGGTCATGGTGACCGACATTGACGAGAGCGGCCGCATCCGGCTCAGCCGTCAGGCCGTGCTGGAGGGCTGGACGCTGGAAGAAGCGCGGCGGCGGGACGCAGTCGGTAGTCGCCGCGGTAGTGGCGGCGGGCGCAGCGGGCCCGGACGCAGTGGAAGCAGTCGCGGCGGCCCACG
>DAOTYL010000166.1:0-5896 GCA_034434955.1 Anaerolineae bacterium
GGCTACGGTGTGCTGGTGGTGCTCGATCATGGCAACGGCTGGACAACCTACTACGCCCACTTGAGCAGCACTGCGGTGCGTTGTGGGCAACTGGTTCCGCGTGGCGGCATTGTCGGCACAGTAGGGTCAACGGGCAATAGTCAAGGCCCGCACCTGCACTTTGAGATGCGCTGGGCGCACACGCCCGACAATCCGGCGGCTTACATTGGCTTCTAGGCCGTGAAATGGTAGCAGCGGGGCATGCTCAAGGGACATGCCCCGCTGTTTCTTTCTCGCCGATCGGCAGTGGGCTAGCCAGAAAGTTTCGCACCCGTATAGAGGGGCGGCAAATATTTCAGCTCGCGGGCTTTCCTTTCCAACTCCTCACGAAACTTCGGATGGGCGATATTAATCAGCGCCTGCGCCCGCTCACGGATCGTCTTGCCGTGCAGGTAGG
The DNA here is from genome assembly GCA_034434955.1 of Anaerolineae bacterium. Classification (GTDB taxonomy): domain Bacteria; phylum Chloroflexota; class Anaerolineae; order Aggregatilineales; family UBA3940; genus DAOTYL01. The sequence goes on from DAOTYL010000166.1 coordinate 437, forward strand.
CCACGCCGTACTCTGTGACCACGTAATGGACATCGTTACGGGTAGTCACCACACCGGAGCCGGGTTTGAGTTGCCACACAATGCGGCTGACGGCGTCATCCTTGGCGGTCGAGGGCAGGGCAATGATCGGCTTGCCGCCTTTGGAACGCGCTGCCCCACGCACGAAGTCCACCTGCCCGCCGGCGCCGCTGTACAGCAGCGGCCCAATGCTGTCTGCGCATACTTGTCCGGTGAGGTCCACCTCCAGTGCCGAGTTGATGGAGACCATCTTATCGTTCTGGGCGATGCGGAATGGGTCGTTGACGTATTCGCTGGGGTGCAGCTCGATGATCGGGTTGTCGTGCACAAAGTCGTAGAGGCGCTGTGTGCCCAGCAGAAAACCTGCCACGATCTTGCCCGGATGAAGCGTTTTGGCCTCGTTGTTGATAATGCCCCGCTCCACGAGATCGATCACACCGTCCGAGAACAGCTCGGTATGGATGCCGAGGTTCTTTTTATCGCCGAGGTACTGGAGTACAGCGTCAGGGATACCGCCGATGCCGGTCTGCAGGGTGCTGCCGTCTTCAATCAGGTTGGCAATATGCTTACCAATGGCCTGCTGCACTGGCGAAGGCTCTCCCATCCGGAACTCCGGCAAGGGATAGTCCACCTCTACGATGTAGTCAATCTTGCTCACGTGGATGAAGCTATCGCCCAAAGTGCGTGGCATACGCGGGTTGACCTCGGCGATGACCACCTTGGCCACCTCGGCTGCGGTCTTGGTGACGCCCACCTCCACGCCATAGGAGCAGAAGCCGTGTTCGTCAGGCGGCGAGACATGGATCAGCGCAACATCGATGGGCAGTTCGGTGCGGAACAGGCCCGGAATCTCCGAAAGGAAAATCGGCGTGAAGTCGGCGCGTCCCTCCTGCACAGCCTGACGCACGTTAGCGCTGATGAACAGCGTGTTTACGCGGATATGTCCTGCCATCTCTGGCGCCACGTAATCGGCAGGGCCGATGGTCAACACCTGCACGATCTCCACGTTCGTCAGGCTGCGGGCGCGCTCCACCAATGCCCGTAGTACTATCTGCGGCACTGAACAGTTGCCCGTCAGGAAGACCCGGTTGCCTGACTGGATCGCCTGTACAGCCTCTTCAGCGCTACAGCGCCGGTCGCGATAGACTTGCGCCCAGTGTGGCATGATCAGGCCTCCTCCAGCAGCATGGCCAGTGTGCGGTTGACGATCTGGCCGTTGTGAACGGCTACGCCGCGCCGCAGAGCGGGGTCGGCATCAATAGCAGCCTGTGTGCCATCGCGGGCCAGCATCTGGATATAAGGCCAGGCTGCATTGAGATAAGCGTGAGTGGCTGTGCGGGCTACCACGCCGGGCATATTGGGCACGCAGTAGTGGATCACGCCTTCTTCTATGAAGACCGGATCAGCATGGGTGGTGGGGCGGCTCGTCTCGACGCAGCCGCCTTGATCGATGGAGATGTCGAGGATGACGCTGCGTGGGCGCATGGTGCGCACCATCTCACGGGTAACCAAGATCGGCGCCCGCGCACCGGGTTCCAACACGCAGGTCACCAGCACGTGGGCGAATTTCACCACGCGGGCGATGTTGAAATCGTAAGCCACCATGGTGACAATGCGGCCATCAAAGTGCTCATCCACAAACTGCAGGCGCTCGAGATTCTTGTCCAGCACAAAGACGCGCGCTCCCAGCCCTAGGAAGGCACGGGCGGCATTCGTGCCTACTGTGCCGGCTCCGATGATACACACATCAATGGGGGGAATGCCCGGCAGCCCGCTGATCAACACTCCCACCCCGCCACCGTCGTTCTGCAACCAACGGGCGGCAATTTGAGGTGCCATGCGCCCTGCGATCTCGCTCAGCGGGCGTAACACCGGCAGCGAGCCATCATCGCGCTGGATGGTCTCGTAGGCGATGGCCGTGATGTGGCGCTCCAACAGCGCACGGGTGATCTCGCGGGGACGGGCTGCCAGATGCCAGAAGGCGCAGATCGTCTGCCCCTCACGCAGCAATTGCAGCTCATCCAGCGTGGGCGATCCGACCTTGAGCACCAGATCGGCGCGCGAATAGACTTCCTCAGCCGCATAGACGATCCAGCCGCCGGCGCGCTCGTAGTCCTTGTCTCGGAATCCTGCGCCTTCCCCAGCGCCGCGCTGAATGTAGCAGCGATGCCCAGCTTGCGTCAACAGATGTACGCCTTGTGGCGTCAGCCCAACGCGATATTCGTTGGGGTGCACCTCGGCTGGAATGCCGATGTCCATAGATGGCTGCCTCCCTGTGCGTTGTCGTCTCTACGCTTTTTCTTCCGCTTTCACTTCCAGCAGATCATGGATACGGCGCACACCGGGTGTCCCAGCGGCCAGCTTAAGCGCTGCCTCCTTCTGTTCGGCGCTTTCCAGCATGCCGTGGAGTGTTACCGTACCCTGGTAGCTGCTGATCTCCACATGGACACCGCGCAAAAGGGAGTCCCCCGCGAATGCCCGCGCCACGTCCTGCTCGATCTGTGTGTCGCTATAAAGGTGATCAATCACCTTCTTGACGCCGGGCGTGGTTGCTGCTGCGTAGAGCACGCGCTGGCGCATGATCTCGCTGAGGACGATGCCGCTCAGCGTCACCACGCCCTCCTCAACATGAACCTCTATGGGGACGCGCGACTCGCGCACAACGGTATCATCCTCAATGGCTGCTATGACATTTTCGTAGATTTCCAAGTCCTGCTCGTTCTGTCGGATGCCAGTGGTCGGTTGTTGCGCCATAGTTTCTCCTTCGCCTTGAGGTTTCTGGAACTCCATCATGCCACAAGCGTGCGGGAAGTGTCAACGAGAAACGCTAGGTGCTGCTGTGACGATCGTCACAAAGCGGCGGTGTGTCATGCGCCGAAGAACATGCGCAGGTCGGCGCGTTGAAAATAGGCGCGATAGGCTGCTGTTTCGGCCAGCAGAGCGCGGATAGCATCCTGAAGTGGCTCCAGTGCTTGGGAATCGGGCGTTCCGCCTGCCGTCAAACGTGCCCGATCGCCATCCAGCCATTCGAGGGTGACCACTCCTTTTGCTGCCAGCCAGTCTAGCCCATAGCGCACGGTGACTTCGCGTTGGGCGGTGGCTGCGGCGAGCCTCAATACAGAAATCTCGCCGCCGTAGGCGCTGAGAGCATACTTGACAAGCCCGGCCAGCCGCTGCAAAAAACCTTGCGGCGTGTGCTGCGGGATGTGTTGTGCTACCACGTAGAAGGTGCGTGCCTGTGTGCGCTCGATCATCTGCTCCAGCTCCTGCGGGCCGGGCGGGGCTGTCCAGATCGTCAGGGCGCGGGTAGGGTGCACTTCGTAGCGGCTGACCAAGCGAGCGGCGTCAAACGGTAGCTCGGCTGGGGCGAGACCCTCAGCCCAAACGTGATAGCCATTTGTACCCAATGCGGCTAACGCATCGACTGCGCTGCGCAGGTCCACGATCTCAAAACGCGGTGCGATTTCAACAGCAATGCCCGGCGTGGGTCGGCTGGCTACCCACTCCAGTTGCAGTGAGCGGCGGCCTTTATAGTCGTTGATACGGGGGATGTATAGCAGGTCTATTACTCCCTCAGGTAAGACCTGCTCGCTGCCACGCCACCATACCAGTGTATGGCTCACCCCCTGCTCATCCTCCACAGTCACACGGCGGTGTTTGTTGCCGATCCCGAACACGGCGTTCGCTGTGATGCGCAGGGTGTGCGCCATGAGCAACACAGGGGGATTGCCCTCGCCGAAGGGCGCTAGGCGGTTCAGATCATTGGCCAGCTCCATGGAGAGAGCGCTCAGCGGCCATTCGGCGTCAACGGTATATCCGGGGGTGATGCTGCGATCCCATATCTCGGCTACCGTGTTCGAGAGCCTGCGGCGAAACTGGGGAAGCAGGTCGGGATTTATCACACAACCTGCCGCACCCGGATGGCCGCCATAGGAGATCAGCAGGTCGGCGTTGGCCTTCAGGGCAGCCTCAATATCCACCCCGGGCACGGAGCGTGCCGATCCCCGCGCCGGTTCCCCCGGCGGAGCAGCAAAGAGCAGCACTGGACGGTGGTATTGCTCCACCAGCCGTGCAGCAACGATGCCGATCACACCCGGATGCCAACGCTCCCCGGCGAGCACCAGCGCCTCAAAGTTCAGCAAGGCCGGATCTTTGGCGATCTGCTCTTGTGCGGAGGCGTAAATCTGGTCCTCAATCTGCTTGCGGCGGTTGTTTAACACTTCCAGCTGTGCAGCGATCTGCTGCGCCAACACAGGCCTATCCGTTGTGAGCAGTTCTACCGCTAGCCCGGCGTGATCCAGCCGCCCTAGCGCATTGAGGCGCGGCCCCACCTGATAGCCGATCGTATCCGCCGAGAGGTTGGTAGGATCGACCTGTGCTGCACGCATGAGCTCCTGCAGGCCAACACGCTGAGGGTAGCGCAGGGCATCCAACCCTAGTTGGAGCAGGTAGCGCGTGTCGCCGCGCTGGACGGCTACATCGGCAACAATGCCCAGTGCCACCAGATCCAGCAGGCGCAGGTCATCGTCCGCTCGTCCTACCAGCGCATAGAGTTGCTGGGCGAGCTTATAAGCCACTCCTACGCCGGGGAGATCACTGAGGGGATGGCCGGGCGGCAGGCGCTGCGGGTTGACGACGGCGGGCGCATCGGGGAGCGTTGGCGGCAGGGCGTGGTGGTCGGTGATCAGGAGCGTAGCCCCAACGGAGCGGGCAACCTCCGCGGCCTCGTGTGCGCTTATTCCTGTGTCACAGGTTAGGATAACGCCAAAGCCCTGTGCGATATAGCCCTGCAGCACTTCCGGCTGCACGCCGTGCCCATGCGTCAGGCGGTGGGGGATGTGGTAGGCCACCTGCGCCCCCAGATCGCGCAAGGCGTCCACCAGCAGGGCAGTGGCAGTCTGGCCGTCTACGTCAAAGTCGCCCCATACCAGGATGTGTTCCCCTCGGCGGATCGCTTCTATCAGCCGCTGTGCGGCGATCTCCAGATCGGGCAACGCTGCCGGTGGCGTAGGCGTGTAGCGCTGCGGGTCGAGGAAGGCGCTTGCCTCGACGGGGTCGGTGATACCGCGCCGCGCCAGTATCTCTGCAACCAGTGGGTGCCCTCCGACGGCTTGGCGCAGGGCCGCCGAAACGGACACTTCAGCTGGAATGCGCCACTCCAAGACGCCCCTCCATTACGAGAAACCCGATAGGTTAGATATACTTATCAGTGTGGCTAGCGTTACACGCCCGTATTCCAGTTTAGCACATAGAGAGGCAAGATGAGCACCCGACACTTCGCGCACGATCCTTTTGGCGCACGTGCAACGCTGAAAACGCATGCCGGAGCGGTCACCATCTACCGCCTGAGCCGGCTGGAGCAGCAAGGATTAGGGTCGATCTCCCGCTTGCCCTATTCTATCAAGGTCTTGTTAGAAGCTGCCCTGCGCCAGCTAGACGGGT
>DAOTYL010000167.1:0-4137 GCA_034434955.1 Anaerolineae bacterium
CCTACCGGCAGGTCGAGGTCATCGTAGATGACAAGCAGGCGTTCCGGTGGAATGCGGTAGAACTTCGCCAGCGCCGCCACCGGCCCGCCGCTCAAGTTCATGAACTTTTGGGGCTTGGCCAGGATAACCCCTCGGCCTGCGATGCTCCCACTGGCGACGAATGCACCGTTTTGTTGGCGGCTGAAGGCCAAGCCATGCCGCTCGGCGAGGCGATCCGCGACGCGGAAGCCAATGTTGTGGCGGTGATACCGGTATTCGCGGCCCGGGTTGCCTAACCCGACGATGAGATGCTTCTCGCTCATCGGCAGTTTTTAAGCCTCACCCTCTTGCCCCTTCTCTCGGCGGTCGGGGGAGTGTTGCGCAGCGGCGTAAATAGGGTGAACAGCCCATCAGCGCCGCCTCCTTCGGATGCTGTTGAGCAGCGGATTGAGTACCTCGCGGCGCAAGCGCCGCCAACCGGAGCGCAGTTCCCCACGCTGCGCGGCACGCATAAGGCTATAGATGCCCAATGCGCCGAATGCCCCCAGCGCTATCTTGATCCCGTCCAGTGCGGCTTGGCGCAGGCGGTCAGGCCGCAGCGGCGAGTCGGCTTTCGACGGCAGGGGTGTTGGCGTAGGGCCGCCCGGCGTGACGGTGGGACGTGGGGTGCGCGTTGGCGGCTGCCAGATTAGCGGTGTGGGAGAGGGGCCGGGTGTCGGTGTGCCGGGCGTTGGCGTGATGGTGGCAGTGGGCCGTAGGGTCGGTGTGGGGGTGGCTGTGGCGTTGACGATCCGCACGGAAACCGCATCGCCGATCTCGCTGCCATCGCCGCGCATCACGCGCAGGCGCAGAAGGTAGCGCCCATCCGCCAGCGCGGTGGTGTCCCACAATCCCAACACGCCGTTGTTTACTTGCTGGGCAACGGGCGGTTGGATGGACGTCCAGGGTGTGTCGGATGGTGCGGGGTCGGGGATATATTCTAGTTGGTAGAAGCGAAAATCCGCCCCGGCCGCCGTGCCGTAGATCAGCACAGTGCCTGTGAGTACGTCGTTCTCCTGCGGCTCGGTAATGATGGCAAGGCTTTCGCCTTCCTGCGGCGACTGTCCGGCGTGTGCTGCCTGCATCGGCGCTGCCGCAGCAAGGAGTGCTATCAGGCCTGTGATCAGATGCCCGCCCATTCTGCGCATGGCGGTCAGACTCCCCGCGGTGCTCTGATAAGTTCGCAACAGATAAGTTTAACCGATCCGAAGAGGGATTACTACAGGCCGCAATGTTTCAGCGCAAATGTAACCTCGGCCGGCATTTTCGGTGGGGTGGCCTCCGGCGTGAACGCATTGCCCAGCAGGGGAGCGGTTGGTATACTGGGACGGCCAGAAAGGCCACCTCTGTGAGAGAGAGGCTGCGACCGTGTCGGATGATCTGCCGCTGAGCGAGCTGGATGAAAACGAACTGGTCAGGCGGGCCAAGTACGATCCTGCCGCGTTCGGCGAACTCTACGAGCGTTACGTGCGGCGCATCTATAGCTACGTCTATTATCGGACCGACAACCATCAAGATGCGGAGGACCTGACAGCGCGGGTCTTCCAGCGCGCCATGCAGCACATTCAGGACTACGAGGATCGCGGCCTTCCGTTTTCCGCGTGGCTGTATCGTATTGCCCACAACTTGGTGGTGAACTGGCACCGCGACCGCAAACGGCATGACATCCTGTCGTTGGATGATGTGGTGACCAGCACGTTGCAGAGCGAAGCGCCGGAATACTTGACCGAGAAGGAAGAGGAACGCAATCTGCTGCTGCGAGCAATGCGCAATCTGCCCGAAGAGCGGCAACAACTGCTGATTCTCAAATTCGTCGATCACCTCTCTAACGCTGAGATTGGGGCGATCATGGGGCGCAGTGAGGGGGCGATCAAGTCGCTTTATCATCGCACGCTGATCGCCCTGCGCGATGAGGTCGAGCGGCTGACCCATCCTGAGAAGAAGGCGCAGCACCGTCGGCGTCGGCGTGCGTGACAAAGCTCTATCAATCGAGGTGTGAAGGGTGTAACTTCACCAGTTGAGCAGTGTTTTAGTAAGTGAAATATTTGGGCCTCTAAGGCCACATTGAGGTTAATAAGGCCATGTTTCGTAGTCGATTGAAGAGAACGGACCCTGTGTTGGAAGAGGTGCTCGATCGCCATGCTGAGGCGCTGATAGCAGGGCAGGATCGTACTGAGGAAATGCTGCGCGAGCACGGCGCAGTGCATCCGGCACTGGTGGGGCTGCTGCCGCTAGCTGGGCGCCTTCAGGAGGCGCTGAAACCCGTTGAGCCATCCGATCAATTTGTGGCGCGGCTGAAGGCGCATCTGCTGCAGGCGCACGCCGGTCAGGTGCGCTCAGCCCTCCTCTGGACGCCGCAACCGGATCGCCTGCTGCAGGTCTCGCGCATTTTGGGGATAGTGGTCTCGGTGCTGACGGTGATTGCGCTGCTGGTGCGCATCGCCAGCTCGATCTTCATGTTGGTCATGATCCTCTCCGAGCGGCGCCGCCGCTCGACGGCTGCTGTTTGAACCCTGTTCGGCTTCATACTGCATCTCATCGGTCAGCAAGAGGGAGTGCTGACCTCTATCTTTGTCAGGGAGACGGCAACGATGAAGCAGTATTACGCACGCATCACAGGTTGGGGCAAATATGCACCGCGCCGTGTGCTAACCAATCATGATCTGGAAAAGATGGTAGACACCAGCGATGAGTGGATCGTGACGCGGACCGGCATCCGCGAGCGGCGCATCGCCGGGCCGGATGAACCGACCTCGGTGATCTCGGTGCGGGCGGCGCAGGAGGCGATGAAGGTAGCGGGTATTAAAGCGTCGGATATTGACCTCATTATTGTCGCCACGTCTTCGCCGGACTACCTGCTTCCGCCGGTCTCCAGCCAGATTCAGGATATGCTGGGGGCTAAATGCGGTGCGTTCACGCTGGTGGCGGGCTGTACAGGCTGGATGTACGGTCTGGTGACGGCCCAACAGTTCATCCAAACGGGGGCCTATAAGACCATTGTCGTCATTGGGGCGGAGGAGATCAGCAAGGCGATTGACTGGACCGACCGCACCACCTGTGTGCTGTTCGGCGATGGAGCGGGGGCAGTGGTGGTACAGCGCTCCGAGACGCCCACCGGCGTGCTGGCCTTCGAGTTGGGGTCAGATGGCTCCGGATATGAACATCTGATCGTGCCCGGCTGCGGCGCGGTGAACCCTCCTAGCTACGAGGTGCTTGACCGGCGCGAGAATTATATCCGCATGAACGGGCGCGAGGTGTTCAAGTTTGCCACGCGTGTGTTGGGGCGCTCGCTGATGCGCGTGCTGGCCGAGGCAGGCCTCTCGCCCAACGATATCGATCTGTTCATCCCGCATCAGGCCAACCATCGGATTGTGGAAGCGGCGGCGCGGTTGATGGGCGTGCCTGAGGATCGCTTCTACATGAATATTGAGCGCTACGGCAACACCTCGGCAGCTTCGATCCCTATGGCGCTGTGTGAGGCCATCGAGGAGGGGCGCTGCAAGCCGGGCGACCTGTTAGCGATGGTAGGCTTCGGTGCGGGGCTGACGTGGGCCTCGGCAGTGGTGCATTTAGGCGGCCCGGACGAGGGTACAGCCCTCTCGCTGGCGGATGAGCTGTTTATCTTGGCGCGGGCGAAGTATCTGGCGCGGCGCACAGTGGGGATGGTGCAGGGGTTGGCAACGGATGCCCTCATGGCAGTGAATGAGCGACTGAGGATGCTGTAGACCCTCGTTCGAGAGGACGTTTTCTCGAAATAAGGAAAAAAGCGCAATCCGGTCTTGCGTGAGGGGGGGAGGTATGCTATACTGTAAATGCGCTGGGGGGGGAAGCCCCTGAGCGGAGAAGGGAGGGGAGTGGACGGACTGCGAGGTGAGGGAGAGGAAGCAGGAAGCAGGAGGTCCACTCACCGCCGACCGGAGAAGGTTGGCGGTTTGTGTCCCTGAGGGAGCTTAACAACCGCAGAGGTGACAGGTCTAGCGCAGCCCTGAGAGAAGGGATAAAGGGCAGCCTTGTGAGGCTGTTGGAAGCGACGGAGAGTTTGATCCTGGCTCAGGATGAACGCTGGCGGCGTGCCTAATACATGCAAGTCGAGCGCGAAGCCGGGTGCTGCGAGGTACC
>DAOTYL010000168.1:0-1550 GCA_034434955.1 Anaerolineae bacterium
TCAGTCCCTGACGCAACGTGTGCCCATGACGGCCAAATTCGGGGCCAAAGCCCAGGCGATCGTAGGGCCACACCATCGTGTAGAGGTTGGTGGTGGGGCTGCCGGTGGCCACGTAAAGATAGGCGGGCTGGAGGGCCGCCACTAGCAGAGCAACTAGCACAAGGGGCCAATAGGAGCCGAGCAGAGAGGGGATCGCCTTTGGCCGGCGTATGGCGTGGCCCAAGAACACGGCGGCAAAGGGCAGACACACCGCCAACGCCGTGAGCGGACGGGTGAGGATGAGCATCCCCACCGCCAACCCGCCAAGCGCAGCCCAGCCTCGTCCGGTGTGCCCAACTTCGCGGGCTGCATCTATCCGTAGCCAAACCCACATCAACAGCGTCGTCCAGAACGCGCTGGCAGCATGGCTCATATACGTGCTGGATTGGATGAGAAAGAACGGGGAGCTGAGCGCCAGCAAGCTGGCCAGCATCCCTACTTGCCGCCCGAAGAGTTCGCGCCCTAGCGCAAAGGTCAGCATCGCGCTTAGTGCGCCAAGCAAGGGATTGACCAACCAACCCGCCCCCATGCGCTCGCCCAGGGCCAACACCAGTGGCCAGCCGATGGTGTACTTGCTGAGCCAATGTCCATTGACAACCAGCATAAAGGGTGTGAAAAAAGCCGAGCGGTTGGGCGGAGGTGGTGCCCACAGCGCCCCACGTGCGTAGGTGCGGGCCTGATAGAGGTACGCGATTTCATCCTCAAGGTGCGGCAGGCCCTCAGTGATGAAATAGGCCATGCCAACTGCGGCAACTAGTGCCAGCAAGCCGAGGATGAGCATGAGAATTGCATCAAGCCAGATGAATTGCCTGCCTGTCATCCCGCAGAAGCCCCTTCGCAGTGACAAGTAGGATGCCGTGAGCCGAGGTTATTCGGGGTAAGGATAAAGCCCTCCATCTGCGGAGGCAAAGCCACCTGGTGAAGAAAAAGCCCCATGCACTTTGCATGGGGCAGATTTCTGATCGTAATGAGAGGCGTTCAGGCGCTGGCGACGCCTTCGGCTTGCTCCCCTTCCATCTCAACAGGCTCGTACTTAGTGGCATAGGCGCCATTCGCCTTGCGCACATAGTACAGCCGCATAAGGCCCCTCGGCCTATCGCCCTTACGCGCCTTACCTACTGTCTTCTTGGCGCCTTTCTTACCTGCCATGGGATATACTCTCCTTACTTCGCGTCATCGCTTGGTAGTTTACCTCATCCCAGCCCTCATCGCCAAAAACGCTGCATTAAGGCACGAACTCGGTGCCCACGCCGAAGGCATTCAGGTTGTCAATGCGTGGATCGAGCGCTATAGGCAGCTTAGCCGGCGGCGTGAAGTTGCGGAAGTTGATGATGTATTCCAGCGTCACCGGATCGGTAACCCGATCGTTGATCTCGTCATCCAGTGCGCTACGTAGCGCCAACGTGATCAAGCCCCCCACCTCGCTCACATATTTGAGCACCAGCGCATCCTGAGGGGTCATCTCTAGCGTGATGATGTCCGGCAGTGGAACGCCGGGCGTGGGTGTGACT
>DAOTYL010000169.1:0-1814 GCA_034434955.1 Anaerolineae bacterium
CATCAGATCGGCCTGCCCTTGGGCCACCAGATCAAGTCCTGCCTGCCCTGTGCTGGCGGGGATTTCCACCACCGAGACATTCCAGCGGCGTGCCATCTCGGTGATCACCGCACGGTTGAACCCGTCAAGGATAGGTTGGCTGTCATACAGCATAGGCTGTTCAGAAAGGTCCAGCCCGGCCACGCGCAGCGGAGAGCCACTACGCAGGCGGTCAATGACGGATGTGTAGGCAGGGATGTCTGCCGGCAGGGTGGCGAAGTTATAAACCGTCTCGCCCGTCGGTGTGGAGAAAAGGTCGGCGGGCAGGCCGTAAAAATTGGCCGAGAAAATCTCACCGATCTCTCCAGCGCGGATGATGTCGTAAAGGGTTAGGTTGAGCAGATCGCGCAGGGGAATATCGCCGCGGCGGACGGCAAAAGCGTAGGGCTCTGCAAGCACATACTCATCCAGCATCACAACCTCATTATCCGACTGGGCCACCAGCATAAGGCGTTCGCGACGATCTACTATGGCGCTCACTGCTCCAGCCCTCAGCGCCTCGACGGCTTGGTCTGGAGTGTCGTATAACTGAATACGCGGTTCAACGCCGGCCTGATGAGCGCGTTGCAAGGCAGCCTGCTGCGCTTCATCACCCAAAACGGCGATCGTGCCGCCGGCCAGCGCTGCGGTTATATCAAGGCCTGAGTCGGCGCGTACCAGCATTACGAAGCCGCCCTGAAAGACCGTGTCCGTAAATTCAACGAATTGCTCCAATTCGCGGCGGTGAGGCATAGCGGCTGCCAGTATGTCTACCTTGCCGTCAAGCAGCATGGGCAGACGAGACTGCCGCGTGACCTGCACGAACGTCACATCCACTTCCCAGCGCTCGGCAATGCGCCGCATTAACTCCACTTCGTAGCCGTGCAGCTGGCCGTTGTCGGCCATATAGCCGAGGGGCGGGTAGTTGTACAGCACGCCCACGCGCACTTCCCCCCGCTGGCGGATATCGGCCAGCGCCGATTGGGCAACCGGCATAGGGGTGGGGGTCAATGCGATGCGATCGAGAGGGATAGGTGTACGGGTGGGGGTGGGGGTCACCTGATGGCCCACCGGCATGGATGTCTGGGGCGTTGTGAGGGGGGCACTCTCCTCTCCGCAGCTGGTGAGCGCCGCTGCAGACCCGATGAGGAGGATCGCTATAAGGCCCCGAATCTTCCAGTGCATAGGATCAGCCTGCCGTTGTCCGATACAGACCGTGCTCGGAGATGTAGGTCTCCACAGCCCGCGGAACCATGTAGCGGATGGAGCGTCCGGCAGCGACGTATGAGCGGAGCACACGGGATGAGATTTCAAGCAGCGGGGCGTCGATCGGGATCAGGCGGTTGGACAGGCCGGGTAGAGCGACTTCCAGCCGGGTGATATCATACTGCACGCCGGGGCGGGGCATCACAGCTAACGTTGCCTTAATGATAAGGCCGGTCGGGTTATGCCAAGAGGGCAGGTCGCGCAAGGAATCGGAGCCGATCAGAAAGAATAGTTCTGCACCAGGGAAGCAGCGGGCTACTTCATCCAGCATGTCGACGCTGTAGTGTGGACCGGGGCGCTGTACGTCGATCAGCGAGAGCTCAAAAGCAGGATGGTCTGCGATGGCCAACCTCACCATAGTCACCCGATGCTCGACAGATGCAATAGGCATGTCCTGCTTGTGGGGTGGGTCTGCTGCCGGAACCCATAGAACGCGGTCGAGGGCAAGCTGCTCACGCGCCTGCTCGGCATGGATCAGGTGCGCTAGATGAGGGGGGTCAAAGGTGCCCCCCAGCACGCCAAGACGCATC
>DAOTYL010000170.1:0-3273 GCA_034434955.1 Anaerolineae bacterium
CACGATAGGGCAGCGTTGTTGTCAGGCTGTTGCCGATGTGTAAAAGGTTTGTAAATTGCGGGGCGGAGCGCAGACCTCGCCCCGCCCCCGCTCTCTACAGCCCCCGCGCCCGCAGCTCAGTAGAGGAAAGGTCCACGTGGAATGCTTCTTCCGGCAGCCCTTCAAACAGGTCCTCGTAGCCGGCAGGGATAGAAAGGTCGGCCAATGTGTGGAATACTCCTCCTACCTCCCGACCAGCCACCAGAAAGCGGCAACCGGCGGCACGCACCGCCGCCAACGCCGCCAGCATCCGCTGCGGATCGCCCTGATAGTAGGCGGGGTCGATCAGGCGCTGGGCAGTGTCGTAGCCGATGACAAAAGTGCAGGCAGGGAAAAGCGCTGCCTTGCCCGCATAAAGCGGCTCGCCGGTGAGCACCACACGGCGGGGGCCTTCGGCGAACTGCCTCAGGCGTGCTGCGATCTGCGGACGGGTGAGGGAGGGCTTATCCACATTGTGGACGGATAGTTCAAAGAGCACCTGCTGGCCGAGGTGTGCTTCGGCCACACGCGCCAGACGGACATGCCCCTCGTGCAGGGGGTTGAACGACCCCGGCAGGATTGCACCGCGCAGGGGTTCATCAGCAACGAACACATCTGGGCTGTAGCAGGTGAGCTTGCCCACCGATCCCTCAAGCAGCCGCGCCAGCGGATCGCCAATGGCCTCGCGGGTGACGGTAACCACCTCACCCTCGGCAAGGTCAAGGGGGATGTCCACGTCCAAACCGCAGGCTGCCATCAGCGCACGGATCAGCAGGCGGCTGACGATGTCCTCCTCTGCAGCGCGGTCGCGCAGACCCTTGCGCAGCTCCAGCGAGTGGACGGCGACCGTCTCCCCATCCCACACACCGATGTGACAGCGGTGCGCCCCACGCTTAGGCCGGTCGGTGGCGATGGTCGCCGTGCAACTCGCGCCGATCAGCGGCCCGGGCGAGGGAGCACAGCGCCGCGCACGAGCATAAGCAGCCGCCGCCAGCGAGCGGGCAGTTTGCGCCGTGACAATGTGTTCGGGTTGCCAACCCAAATAGGCGACCATGGCAGGCAGACTGTAAGGGACGGTCGCCTCCAACAGCGTGCGCGAGGCCCCGGCTACGCCCAGCAGCCACGCCAACGCCTGGCTCCCCGCGCCGGCGATGACCAGCGCTAAACGGGCCGGATGATTGTGGAGGGCTTGAACCGCATCGCGGATAGTGCGATCCATGTCCAGAGCCTGAGTTTACGCAGTACCTATAAGGCGGCCTCAAGGTCGCACGGCGATGGCCTCAATCTCCACCAGTGCGCCTAACGGCAGCGCTTTAACGGCCACCGTCGAGCGGGCGGGCGGCGCATCACCGAAGAACTCAGCGTAAACGGCGTTCATGGCCTTGAAGTGCTCCATGTCGGTCAGAAAGACGGTGGTCTTCACCACATGCGCCAGGTCGGTGCCTGCGGCGGCCAGCACCGCGCTCAGGTTCTGCAAGGCACGGCGCGTCTGCCCTTCGACCGTTTCCGCAGCCAGCCGGCCGGTAGCGGGGTCAAGGCCGAGCTGACCGGAGCAGAAGACCCAATCCCCTGCACAGATGCCCTGTGAGTAGGGGCCAATGGCAGCAGGGGCCAGTTCGGTATGCAGTTTTTCGCGCTCCATGCACAGCCTCCCTGAAGGAAAGTTTATCCGCCCTGACGAGAAAAGTTTGCCAGATGAACCCCTTTTTGTCCACCGACGGCATCTTGCCCTCACCCCCTTCGCCATCTGTTCGCTATACTCTGGGGGTGGCAGATTGGCCGCAAGACGACAACCAGCGAGGAGGATCATGAGCGCTTCTCACGAGGTACGTGTTGCCCTTGAGGAAGGGATGCATTTCGTCGGCTTTGGCCATCCGCTGGAAGACGGCTTCACCGTACACATGGACACATCGCCCGATTTCGGCGGGGAGCACAAAGGGATGCGCCCCCAATCGTTGATGCTCGTCAGCCTAGGGGGCTGCACGGGCATGGACGTGATCAGCATTCTGCGCAAGAAACGTCAGCAGGTGAGCGGGCTGGAGGTCAAAATACGTGCCGAGCGTGCAGACGAGCACCCCCGCGTGTACACCCACATCTGGCTGACCTATGTGGTGAAGGGACAGGACGTGGACCCTGCCGCCGTCGAGCGGGCGATTGAGCTTTCGTTGACCAAATACTGTCCGGTGGCCGGGCTACTGCGGCAGGTAGTGCCGATCGAGTCCGAGTACCAGATCGTCAACGGCTGACCTGACTTCACCACGAAGGCCACGGAGGGCGCGAGAAGGGACGCCCTCCGTGGCTCAATTCAATAGAAGCCGCCTATACCGCAGGTGCAGTGCTGCCTTTCTGCGTTGCGCCGTAGATCGCCCCGCCGATAGCGCCCAGCACCGCGCCGATGACGATCCCCCAGCAGATGGATAAAGCAGCCACCAGCAGACCGCCGCCGGCGCCTGCATAGAGCTGAGCCACCTCCGGCGGCACGTCAAACCCCAAACCTTCAAGCTGCTGCAGGTAACTTACCATCCCGCCGGTGGCCGAGATGACGAGGAAGATAGCGCCATTCACGATACCGTACACCAGCCCGGCGATGGCCGCCGCTACCGCGCCGCCTAGTGCAGCCGATCCCGCACCAGTCAGTGCGGCGTTCTGCTTGGCAAAGTGGCCGTAGAGCGCACCCACACCAGCGTATCCCAGATAAAGCAGACAACAGCAGACAATCCCCAGGAGGGGGATAAACGTAAGCAGCGTCAGGACGACCATCGCTGCCGCCCCGATTCCGGCTGCTTTCAGCAATGCATTGGTGTTCAGGCCCACGGAAGTCGCTCCTTCTTTCTGCATACAGATTGCCACTTGCCTACCTTCACCCCGCAAGCATCCTACGGTAGCCGTTCCCTCTCCGCGCTGCAAGGATGGAACAGGGGCAGGGTAATAGGCTCATACATTGTAACACCTCTACGGGAAGGGCGTTCCTCATCTTGTCGTGGCCTGTAGGGCTGATCCGCCGCGCTCGGCGTCTTCTCTCCGCGACCTGCGGTCGCCGTAAGCGGAGAGTGGGAAAGGGAGATGGGCGAATCGGGCGGCGGCTTGCGCATCGGCAAGACCTCACTATAATCCCTCTTATCTCCCCACTCCCTTTGGGCTGGGATTGTATCAGTTTATCATGACCCAAAAGAGAGGAAAACAGCATCGATGAACGCGTTACTTTATTCAAAAGGCGGCAAGTGGATGTCACTGGTAGTCGGCGTGCTTGTGCTG
>DAOTYL010000171.1:0-3933 GCA_034434955.1 Anaerolineae bacterium
GTGAGGGACTACGGGATAGGCATCCCAGCAGATCAGCTGGAGCGCATCTTCGACCGCTTCTACCAGATCTCCGATCGAGGCGATGCTTACCGCCACGGCATCGGCTTAGGCCTGGCGATCTGTCGTGGTCTGGTAGAAGCCCACAAGGGCCGCATTTGGGTAGAAAGCACTGTTGGAGAGGGATCAACCTTCTCGTTCAGCGTGCCCATCGCTACGCCTGAGCGGTTATATGAAGGAGGCCGGCATGAAAGCGACCACTATTCTGGTGATTGACGACGAGCCGAAGATCGTGCGCTTTATCCAGACCTCGCTATCGCTCGCCGGATACCGCGTTTTGCCTGCTTACACTGCACGGGAGGCCATCCAGGCATTTGAGCAAGAGCGCCCAGACCTACTCATCCTCGATCTCGGGCTACCCGATATGGATGGTTACGAGGTATTGGAGAACATCCGCTCTTATTCAACCGTGCCTATTATCATCCTTACCGCCCGCGACGATGAGCAGAACAAAGTGCGCGGTCTAGAAATGGGGGCAGATGACTACATTACCAAGCCTTTCGGGACGCCGGAGCTCAAGGCACGCATTGAGGCCGTCCTGCGCCGCGCCCAGTGGTCACCCGCCCCCGGCGACATCACCGAGTTTCGCTGGCGCGACCTGCACATTGACTTTCGTCGGCGGCGGGTGAAGATGCGCGATCGCGAGATTCACCTGACGCCAACGGAATATGATCTGCTGCGTATGATTACCCAGCACGCCGGCCATGTGCTCACACACACCGAATTGCTCACCCAAGTGTGGGGCGAAGAGTATCGCAACGATCTGGCCATCCTACGCGTGAACATCTCGCGCCTGCGCCAGAAGCTGGAAGACGATCCCCGCGAGCCGCGCTACATCGTCACCGTGCCGGGCATTGGCTACACCCTGCCCTCGGATTGAAAATTAGCGAAGGGCCGCATCAACACACAAAAAGGCCGGTCTCCCCGACCGGCCTCGGCGCTTGTGGAGAACCTTCAGGCCGAGCGCGAGCGACGGCTCAGCCAGAAGATAACCCCGGCGGCCAGCAAGGCCAGCGCCGTGAAGCCCGCCGCCGCTGCAATCACCGTTTGGGGGCGCAGGCCCGGCATAACCACTTCCCCGTCGCCGTAGCTCTTGAAAAGCCGCCCCCACTTGGTCTGCAGGGCAGCCTCCACGCGCGGGCGGCCTACAAAGGGATACCAATAAACATTGTGGTACAAATGCGAGGCCAAGTAGCTCCAGGGAACCAGCGGCGAGCGCAGCAGCAGCCCTTCAAAAGGCTTCAACGGGCCATGATAGATCATCTTCTGCCCTCGGCTGGCAAAGGTATCCTCCTGCACGAAGTTCCAGGGAGGTTCCTGTGCAATATCATAACCGACCACCTCGATCTCGGTCGGATCGCCCACCCCTAAACCGCGCTCATGGGCCAGGCGGATGAAGGGGATAGAGAGCGGGTCAAAGCCCTGCAATTTGGCCGAGATGGCATCAATCGCCACCTGATCTGCTGAGGCCAGGATGATGTCCTTTTCGTGCACGCGCATGGCGCGTGGCCCCGGGCCATCACCGGCGAAAGTACCGTCCATCACAGCAAAGATGCCTGTGTGGATGTCCTGTTGGATCATCAGCAAGTCCACCAGCGTCTCGTGGATCACGCCATGCGTCCAATGGCGCTTGCGGTGCAACAGCCCACCAAAAGCGTTCTTCATCGCGCCGGTGATGGTGGTAAAGACATGCGTCTTCACCGTCGGCAGGTGAACGATGTTGGTGCCGTAAAAGACCTTGGGAATGCGAATGCCTTCGGGATAGACCTTATCCAGCACCAGAAAAGGCTGCTTGGGTTCGTAAGTTACCCACTCAATGCCTTCTTCAAACAGGTAGTAGTTCTCAATGCCATACTTATCGGTGACGAATTTGTGTTTGTTGTTGCGCTCACCGGCACGGGCATTCACCACAACGGTGTCGTTGTGCGCTCCCTTCACGCTGTAGCCAGCGGCAAGAAGCTCCTGTATCACAGCTTCCAACTGCCAGGGAGCAGTGGAGCAGGCCGGATACCACGTATCCCAAGAGATGTTGATCTTGAGCAGTGTCTCCCGATCTTTAGGCAGCGCTTCCTGATAGCCTGCCAGATTCATCAGGCGGCGGTAATCTTCAATCACCGTCTCGGGGCTTGTCTTGAGAACGGCCACGCGCCCTTTGCCGGGGAAATCCACACCCATAGGTTGCAACCTCCTCCTTCAGAGAAAAGCCCCGCGCCGATGGCCGGTACGGGGCCATATTTTCAGTATAACTGCCCGCTTGGCACTTGTCACGTCGCGGGGGGAAGGAGTTATTGGCTACCTCCGATTGCGTCCAAAGAGGAAGCGGAAAGGGAACCCGCGCATGGGACGTTCAGCGTGCTGCTCAGGATAACTGTCATAAGGTGTCTGGACAATGCGCAAGGTCATGCGCAAAGCACCGAGCTCGATCACGTCCCCATCCGAAAGCCGAAATTCTTGCCCCGGCACCAACCGCTGCCCGTTGACCCATGTCCCGTTGGTGCTATGCTGATCGACAAGGTAAAGGGCGTGCTCGCCGGGGCGGATGAGGGCGTGGCGGCGCGAGACGCCATGACGCATTGCGCCATATGGCCCCCAGTCCAGATCGGGGCGAAAAGCGCCCATCGGATCGGAGCGCCCCATCACCGTCACACGCCAGATGTCCAAACCTACTGAAGCAGGACTCTGCCCCGAAATCTCAAACAGCACACGCCATGCCGGCCCAGCCCGCCCTGCCGTAACTTCCGGCGGGGGAGGAGAAGGCTGCGTCTCGGGCGGCGGAACGGCTAGCGCCGCCAGCGCAGCCTCTAGTTCCTCGTCCTCCTCAAGCGGCTTGTGCGGTTCATTGAGAGGTTTGGTAACCACGCGCGGCCCTCACTTCAAAGCTGTGCACAACCAAATATTTATATCCCTGCCAATGGCCAACTGCAACGATCTGCAAACCCCCTTCCGACCTGATTTGTACACCCAAACGGTTATCATGGCAAGCGCCTAAAGGGACAGGTCGTCCAAATAGGGCTTGAGAACCTCCACAGCCGCGCCGATGACCCCTGTCTCGCCACGGGCTTTGCCCAAGACGATCTCCACCTCTGAGTAAGGCTTCCCCGCCATGCGTGCAAAAGTGCGGTGATACTCCCCTACTAGCTCTCTAAAACGCTGCCGCGCTGCCTCCAGCAGCACAGGGCCGGCTTCGGCAGTGCCGCCGGTCAGCGCAATGCGATCGGGCAGGAAGATAACGGATAAGGAGGCCAACGCTTGCCCAACATAGTGGCCGATCTCGCGCATGACTTCGACAGCAAGGGGATCATCTCCTCGGCGGGCGGCAGCGATCACATCATGCGCCGCCATAGGACGCCCATACCGCGCTCCAGCCAGCCGCTCGATCCCTGCGACACCGCACAGAGCCTCGGCACATCCCCGGCAGCCTACTGCACAGGAGGGGCCATCTGGCTCAAGGATGACATGTCCCGTGTCCCCTGCGCACCCCCCTACATAGCGCAACGGCTCGCCGTTGACGATCACGCCTGCTCCCAGGCCCGTTCCGAGCGCCAAGCAGAGGAAGCGCTGCGCCCCGCGCCCGCTGCCATAGGTGAATTCGGCCAGCACGTGGGCCGTTAAGTCGGTGTTGAGGATCACGGGTAGGCCGAAAGCATCTTCCAGAGGGGCACGTAGGTTGAATCCCTCCAACGCCGGCGTATTGGGACACAGGATGGGGCCGCTGCGTTCCTCATTTGTAAAACCATGCAACGATGCACCTATCCCCACAACCCGCCCTTCGGCTTGATCGAGCACCTCCCGCAGGTTTTGGATCAGGCAGTGAAGGAACGGTTGGGGCGATGACCCTTGTGCATTGGTGGGGAAGTGCCGGAAGGCGCTCACTTC
>DAOTYL010000172.1:0-4397 GCA_034434955.1 Anaerolineae bacterium
ATGGTCAGATGGCCAGCATCCTGCGCATGGAGTTCCCAGAGTACGCGCCGCGTATCGTCTCGCTGGCCTATCTAGATGGTCTGCCGCTGACCGCCCGCCGTCTGGTGGAGATGGTCATGGAGAAGGAGGGCAAATCATGAGCGCTGAAGCGCGAGTGAACGCCATTGGCCTTACCCGCAGTGATTACACCGGCCGCCCCTCGACGCTGTGCAAGGGTTGTGGCCATAACTCGATCGCCAACCAGATCATCTCGGTAGCCTATGAGCTGGCAGTCAAGCCGCACCGTGTCATCAAACTGAGTGGTATTGGTTGCTCCAGCAAGTCAGCGGCTTATTTCCTTAGTCGTTCACACGGCTTCAATGGGCTGCATGGCCGTATGCCGTCGCTGGCTACGGGCGTCACAACGGTGAACAACTCCTTGATTGCCATCGGGGTCAGCGGTGATGGTGACACAGGGAGCATCGGCCTAGGGCAGTTCAAGCATATGATCCGCCGCAACACACCAGTTGTCTACATTGTGGAGAACAATGGTGTCTACGGGCTGACCAAAGGACAGTTCTCGGCCACTGCCGATCAAGGGCAGGTGCTCAAATATGCGGGTGTGAATGAGCTGCCCCCTATCGATATCTGTCTGGAGGCACTGGTCGCTGGGGCTTCTTTTGTCGCCCGCTCGTTTGCTGGCGATCCTGCTCAGGTGCGCGAGCTGCTCAAAGCAGCCATCAGCCATCGTGGCACGGCGGTGCTGGATATCATCAGCCCGTGTGTCACCTTCAACAATCACGAGGACTCGACCAAGAGCTACCCCTGGGGTAAGCAGCACCAAGAGACGCTGCATGACATCACGTATATCCCCTACGCTGAGCCGATCATGGTGGACTACGAGATCGGCGAGGCGAAAGTTGTCAGACTGCACGATGGCTCGCATATCCAGCTGAAGAAGCTCGACCCGGCCAGCCACGATCCGACCGACCGAATGGCCGCCTTGCGCTTGCTGGAACAAGCCCGCGAGGAAGGGCTTTTTATCACCGGCTTGATCTACGTGGATGAGGACCGCCCGTCGTTCAACGAGGTCAGCCATTTGATCGACACGCCGCTGGTGCACCTAAGCGAAGAGCAGCTGCGCCCGCCGCGTGAGGCGTTAGAACGTGTGATGGCTGCTCTCTCCTGCTGTTGAGGATTGCAGCAGGAGAGGCTGTGCGCTAAAATATGTGCCAGCGCGGTGGATGTAGCTCAATTGGCAGAGCACCGCACTGTGGATGCGGTGGTTGTGGGTTCGAGCCCCATCATCCACCCTGTACGCAAGGAGCCATCTCCACACGAGATGGCTCCTTTAGACTTTAAGCCGCGCTATTCGGTTTCGGTTTGAGCAGCCTTGCCTATTCAACCTCGACTCTGGCCTTGCGGCGTGTCGGAGGTCTGTTAGCAGGCTTCTCCGCCGATCCCTCCAGCCGCTCGATAGCGGCATCTACCAGACTACGCAGGGCAAGCAGCATCTCACGCCGCGCCTCGCGGCGGTACTGCCAAAACTCCTCGGGGATCAGGCTGGCCCACTGCTTCCGCATCGCTTCGGCGGCGGATTTCATATGCTGCACAAACTCCGAGGGTTCACGCTGCACCTTCTCTTCTTCCGGCATAATCCACCCCCTTGACTTCCAAGCTGCCTTAAGCGCTGACTTGGTCAGTCAACGCCCAGCCTTCCTTTTGTATCTCATATACGATTATGGTGCGGGAAAGTTGCAGCGTCAACCCCGTCTTGTCTTCTCTGTTCTGGAGCGCCCTCCAATTCCCTTGACAAACAAGGAGGCACCGATACAATATCCAAGTAGAGGCCGAAGTGGCGGAACTGGCAGACGCGCTACGTTCAGGGCGTAGTGAGCTTAAGCTCGTGTGGGTTCGAATCCCACCTTCGGCATGGTGAAAGCTGGGCGGATGCTCAGCTTTTTTCGTATCGAGGGCAGGCTGCCGTGGGTGGAAATCGATCTGAGGAATCTAGCGCTGCACCTCTGCCTGAAAGCGTCCCTCGTGTGCGGCGTATGCCGCTCGCCAACTGGCAGGTCATCCTCATCGTCCTCGTTGTAATCGGTGGGCGCTTAGCCATCGACTTCAGTCAGCGCATTATTGAAGGGCAGCAGAAAGTTGCCCAGCAGCGCCAGCTGGAAGCAGAACTGGAAGCGCTGGTACAGGAGCGTAAGCAGCTTGAGGCAGCGAAGGCCTACTATAGCAGCACGGCTTTTGTTGAGGCTTGGGCACATGATGAAGGGAAGATGGTGCGTGACGGCGAAGTGCTGGTGATCCCCATCTATGAGCAAGCAGCGCAGAGCACCCCTACCCCTGCTGTCCCTCCTAGCGCCAGCCCGCCGATCGCGCCCTGGCGTGTGTGGTGGACACTGTTCTTTGACAGTCCCCCGCCGTCAAGCGAAGCACCCCATCCGTAGAGCTAACCACACAGGCGGCATCTCTGCGAGCCGTTTGCTGCGCCACTTTGCTGCCAAGTAGAATCAAGTGGCACGAATCAAGCGCGCCTTTGGCGCTCCTTCGGCATCCTACTTCGAGAGGGCAGTTTGAAGGAGAGGATGTGACAACCGGGCATCCTTTGCGCATCGCTATGTTGAGCGTACACACTTGCCCATTGGCCATACTGGGGGGCAAGAAGACAGGCGGGATGAACGTCTACGTGCGTGAGCTGAGTACAGAGCTGGCCAAGCGTGGCATCTGTGTGGATGTGTTTACTCGCTCGCAAGATGCGTCGGTGCCGCGCGTGAACGACACGGCATTAGGCCCTGGTGCGCGCGTCATTCATCTGCCGGGAGGCCCTGAATATCCCCTCTCCATCACTCAGGTTTATCATCACCTCCCCCAATTTGTAGAGAACGTGCGCGCCTTTGCTGAGGCGGAGAGCGCGCGCTACGAAGTGCTGCATAGCCACTACTGGCTCTCCGGCTGGGCCGCCCTTGAACTGAAAAAAGTCTGGCGTGTGCCTGTAATCCATATGTTCCACACGCTGGGCCGCATGAAGAACCGCGTGGCCCAGAGCGAAGAGGAGCGAGAGGACGAGCTGCGTATCCTCACCGAGCAGGATATTGTTGAGCGGGCTGACTGCA
Source organism: Anaerolineae bacterium (assembly GCA_034434955.1). Classification (GTDB taxonomy): domain Bacteria; phylum Chloroflexota; class Anaerolineae; order Aggregatilineales; family UBA3940; genus DAOTYL01. The sequence continues at coordinate 3,102 of DAOTYL010000172.1, forward strand.
TCGTTGCTGCCACCGCTGCCGAGCGCATTCAGCTGATGTGGCTGTATGGAGCCGATATGCGGCGCATCCGTGTGATCCCACCGGGGGTGAACGTGTCTCACTTTCACCCCATTCCCAAACGCGAAGCTCGCCGAATGATTGGTATGGGCGAGGACGACTTACTGCTGCTCTTTGTGGGGCGCATTGAACAGATCAAAGGGGTCGACATCCTGTTGCGGGCACTGGCCATTCTTAGGAAGGAGAGCGAGAGGAGCCTGCAGAACCTGTGCCTAGCCATCATAGGCGGGGCAGCAGACGATGAAGCAGAAGAGGATACGGAATTGAAGCGCCTGAAAACCCTCGGCGCGGAGCTCGGGTTAGATGGATTGGTCGCCTTTCTGGGTGCGAAGAATCAAGAGACGCTGCAATACTACTACTCCGCTGCCGAGGCGGTGATCATGCCCTCGCATTACGAGTCGTTCGGCATGGTGGCGCTGGAAGCGATGGCGTGTGGCACGCCGGTTGTCGCTTCGGAGGTGGGGGGATTGGCCTACCTGGTGCAAGATGGCGTGACGGGGTTGCATGTCCCTACCGGCGATCCCGTCGAGTTGGCTGGCAAGATACGCCTGATCCTCGAGAACGAAGCACTGCGCCGTGAGATGGCTGCTGCCGCAACCGCCTATGCGCAACGTTACGATTGGTCAATCATTGCAGGTCAGATTGAGCAACTCTACCTAGAAGTCACAGGTCGTCAGGCGTTGGATCGGACGCCCGAGTGGCAGTCACTCTAACGGCTGGCAGCCTCCGGAAAGCGCCCTTGAGGGGAAAAGCCATGCGCCCGAACGGAGTCTTCGGGCGCATGATGATTCTGCTCTACTGTGGCGGTTTGGGTTAGGCTCCCACCACCTCTAGATAGAGAGCGCGTGTTTCGGGTGATGGTTCGATCCCGTAACGAGCCCTGAAGTCCTCTTCCAAGCGGCGGTAGTGTTCGGCGGCCTCGCTGCGACGGCCCAGCTTCCCGTAGAGACGGATTACCTCACGATGCAGGTCCTCGCGGTTGGGCACCTCGCCGACTGCGCGTAGGAAGAGGCCTAGTGCAATGTCATCTCTTCCCTCGGACTCACGGATACGCGCCAGCTGTGTCAGCGCCTCCAGATATCCCTCACGGAAATCAGCACGGCGTGCGACAACCCAAGGAATATCGTGCCCTTGCAGGTAGTCCCCGCGATACCGCTCAATGGCATACTGCCAGTATTCGGCAGCCTCGGAGCCGCTCTTGGTGCGGGCCTCTACTAGACTCCCCACAAACTCCAGTAC
>DAOTYL010000173.1:0-17313 GCA_034434955.1 Anaerolineae bacterium
ACCCTATCTTGATTTGTGGGATGCTGTGCCGCCGCACGAGTTCACCAACAGTGCGATCCATTACACGCCCGCTGCATCGAGGCTGGTCGCCGAGCACCTTATGGCGGCGATCAGGGCGGAATGGCTTTCCTCTCCGTAAGGAGGTTTTATGCGCATCGTGTTGGCTCTGGTGATGATGGCTGCCGCTCTGCTGATGGGCTGTGCCCCTGCCGTGACACCTGATGTGCTCCCCACACTAACGGCTACTGCCCCTATCCCTACGGCGACGGCTGCACCTGCCCTCCAAGAGGCGGCAAGCGGGGAGGTATCCCCATCCGTGCCTCTGCCGCCGACAGCCACCCCCACTTTGGCTCGCCCCTCCACGCCTATCCCATGGCAGGAGATGCCCGTTGTGCCTGTTGTAAGCGAGTTCGCCCGTCAGGTCTACGAGCGGGGCATTGAGATGGGAAACGATCCGCACGGCTTCTCCGTAATCGGCGACTGCCAAAACGTAACCGATTTCTTCCTCTCGGCGTTTGATCACCCGGGCCAGTACGATCTGGGCGAGTATGGGTATCTTCAGGAGACGATTGACCACTATACCGGCTCCTTCTCGCGGAAGCGCATCGCCGTGAGCGGGGGCTTCAACGTAGCGGCGGTGCTCTCGCCGCTGTGGAACAATGTGGAGGAGTGCGATGCGCATGAGTCGCCGCTGGCTTGCGAGTACCGCATCAACAATCCCAGTGTAGCGATTATCAGCATGGAGACGTGGTGGTACGACCGTCCGGCGGATACCTACGCGGGCTACTTGCGCCAGATTGTGGAATACTCCATTGCGGAGGGCGTTGTGCCGATCCTCGCTACCAAGGCCGATAATCTTGAGGGAGACTGGGGCATCAATGCGGCTATTGTGCAGGTGGCGCAGGAGTACGACGTGCCGCTATGGAACTTCTGGCTGGCCGTGCAGCCGCTCCCCGGCCATGGTTTGCAGCTGGATGGTTTTCATCTGACCTATGGGCGGCCCTTCTTCAGCATTGAGGCCAACATGAACACCGGCTGGGCAATGCGCAACCTGACGGCCTTGCAAGCGCTGGATGCAGTGCGCCGCGCCGTGACCGGGGACGAACCGGCACCTAGCGTTGGCGGCGAAGGCTAAACTATCGTTAGAGGTGTGCGATGTCTGCTCAACAGGTCCGCGCTGCGTTGAGGGCTTACCTCACGCAGGAGATTCTTCACGACCCCACCTATCCCCTTACCGATGATGAGCCGCTCATCTCCAGTGGGTTGATCGACTCGTTCAGCCTCGTGGACATCGCGCTGTGGGTGGAGCGCACCTACGGGGTGCGCATTGACGATAATCAGCTCAACGCCGACCACTTTGACAGCGTGGCCCAGCTGGCCGATTACATTGAGGCCCACCGCCCATCTTCAGGCTAGTATGCACTGTTCGGGGCAACCTGCCACAGCCCGATTGCCCCACCCTCGGTAGCGATGACGAGTGTGCTTCGGTCAGGTGTCCACATCAGGGAGCGGATGGCTGGGCCTGCGTCCAGTTCGGCTTTTATCTCACCGGTGACAATATCCCATAGATAAACAGCGCCGCTTGCGTCCCCCGAGGCGAGCAGGGCGCTATCCGCGCTGAAGGCTAGCGCCAGCACCTCGGCGCCGTGCCTACTGAGCGTCGTCAGGCTTTCTCCGCTTACCACAGAGCGCAGCACTACATTCTTGCGGTCGGCAGAAGCCAGCAGGACACCGTCTGGGCTGAAGGCCAGCGCACGTACCGGCCCGCCCTGCCCAAAACTGTTGAGCGCCCGCCGTTCCTGCACGTCCCACAGGGTAATGGTATTGTTTTCGCCGCCAGCAGCGAGCAGGGCGCCATCGGGGCTGAAAGCGACGCTGTACATCGTCGAGTCGGTGTCCAGCGTAGCGATAGGTTCGCCCGTCAGAGCGTCTAGAAGGCTGATGGTGCCATCCGACAAAGCCACCGCAAGCGGTGTTCCCCGGCGGTGGAAGGCAATGGCGGTCGCCATATTGCCGAGGTCGGTCAGCATCTCCGCCTCACCTGTTTGGATGTTCCAAAGGCCAATGTGGCCCTCCGCATCCGCCACGCTCAACAGGTCGGCGAACGGGCTGAAGGCGATCAACATCGCCTCGCCGGTGAGGTCGGGGAAGGGACGCGGTGCGGCCAGCGGATCGTCCACTGCGACCAACACAACCTTCCCCGCGCCTAAGGCGGCCAACGTTTGCCCGTTGATGGAAAGCGATGCACTGGTCAACCCCGCTACATCGATGCGCCGCACTTCGGCAATCTGTGCGGCGTTTGCCACGGTGATAGGTGCCCGCGTTGGGGTAGGGGGGATGGTTGTCTCGGAGGCCGCTTCGGCGGTGGGCGGAGGAGTTACCGTTGGAGGACGGGTGGGAGCGATCGTGGGCGACGGGGTAAGCGCCCCCGCCGTTGGCAAGGGGGATACCGGTGAGGCGCTACTTGTGCAACCCGCCGAATTGCTGGCTGCCAGTAGGGCGATGGCTAGAACGACCTTGAGAAGCGGTGATTTCCGATCGGGCATAGGTGCGGGCTTATCTCCTGTGGGTCATGAGGATGCAAGGGGCGGCCTGCGCTGCGCCGAGAGCACGGCGGCCGCTGCAATGGCGATCAGTGCGCCCAACGAAGCGGTGAGCATGTTGGTGGGGCCGATGGCGAACATGCGGATGGCCATCACCTCCCCGATGCCCTGCCCAATGGCGAACCCGATCCATGAGGCGAGGACGAAGGCCAATAAGCGCCGCCCATCTCCGCCGAGGATCAGGTGGGCCAGAGCGCCGTACAGCGTGGCGATCAGCAGGCCAAAGGTGAGCGATGGCGACAGCGTCACGGTGCTTCTCCGCTTGTGGGATGTAGGCTGTGTGCAACTATACCACCTCGGCAGGCTCGCTGGCGAGAGAAGATTTCGCTTTGGTTGCTACAAACATCATCACGCTGCTGCCGGGCAGGTTGTGCGTGATAAATCGGGCCTCAAAACCTGCAGTGCGTAGGGCCGCAAGCGGATCGCCGGGCCAGGGGCTGCGCTGGCCGGTGATGCGGTATAGCCACTCCAGCGAATGCGCCAATGGGTTGCTCAGCGTCAGCACAGCGTTGATGACCACCACGAAGCGCCCGCCTTCTTTCAGCACACGGTGGACTTCGGCGAGCGTGCGCGAGTGGAGGATGAAATCGGTGGGGAAGGTACTGACGACAGCATCAAAGCAGGCATTGGGGAAAGGCAGGTGCAGCGCGCTGGCCCGCACCAGATGAGGCTGCCACCCGGCCCGACTTAACTTGTGCCGCGCAATGCGCCCCATATACGGCGAAAGGTCTATGCCGATGGGTCTCAATCCGGCCGCCATGAGGTCCGCTTGCAGGTTTCCGGTTCCATGCGCTAGCTCAAGGATGCGGTGATGGGGTGAGGCGTTGAGAAAGGGAATGCTGGCCCGCTGCCACGCACGCCAGTGCCCCAGCGAGACGGCCCAGCTGACCGCATCGTATGTCCACGCCAGTTCGTTGTACAGCAGCCGAAAACCGAAGCGGATCAGTGCCCACCACAGGCGGAGCATTCGCTTCATGGGCCACTTTTCTGGATGTCAGCGAAGGTGATCAGCTGGATGAACTCACTGTGGATCAGTTCGCGGGTGCTGGGATGGGTCAGCCAGCGCAGTTCATCCTCGCGCTTCTCCACATAGCGAGAGGTGGCACGCAAGGCATCGTCTACCTCGCCCGGATGGCACATCAATTCGGTGACGCCTTCGGGCACGTCCAGCAGCATCAGCAGCAGCTCGCCGAGGATAGCGCGTTCTGCATAGAAATCGCCGATGAAATGATCGGGCATGACGACGCCCGCACTGCGGACGAAGCTAAGCAGCGTTTCTACCATCTCCTCGGCATAGGCGCGGTCGATCGTTGGGCCGAGAGCTTCCATCAGCATATCCGCGCCACGGGCGACCTCGTCTGCTCCACCGGGAAGCGGCCTGCGAATCGGCACACCTAGCTCGCGGGCTAGCTGTACCATAAGGGCGGCCATTGGTGGGCTGAGATAGGTAATGTGGTGATGGCTGTCCAGATGATCGGGCTTGTGGCCAACGATCTCCTCAAAGCGTGCGATCTGCGCCCGCAGTTCTCGCTCCACCTGCCGCATGTCGAGTGTGGGCAGGCTGGCGATTACCTCTTCCTGAGAGCGGAACAGGCCGTCTGGCCCCAATAGGTCAGGAATCTCGTCAGGGAGCGCCACAGGCGGACCTGAAGTGATGTTGAGGTGCAGGCCGAGGCCCAATCGTGGAGCTTCGGCCTTAGCCAGAGCGATAGATTCGGCGGCGGCGGGCATGTTGATCATCACGCTGGTAGAAGTGACGATACCCTCACGGTGGGCGCGGATAATGCCGCGCGATACCCCCAGTGAGCGCCCAAAATCATCGGCGTTGACGATGAGTTGACGGAGCATCTACACAGCCCCTTTCATAGCATCACGAACTGCGTCGGGACGGTCACTGATGATCATATCCACGCCCAGGGCACACATCCGTTGCACATCGGAAGTCTCGTTCACCGTCCACACGTTGACGCGGTAGCCACGCCGACGCGCCCAGCGCATGTATGCCTCGTCTACCATCGAAAAGTGGGGATGACGGGCCTCGTGCCGCCCGATCAAAGGGCGGGCCAGCCAGCCCTTAGCCAGCGGCAGGGGAAGGTCGGGGGCATAGAGGTAACCAATGGGTATCTGCGGCGCAACATGCCGCATGGCCCGCAGGGCCAACGGGTTGAAGGAGGAGATCAGCACGCGCCCTTCCATCCTGTGCCTGCGGATACATTCCCACACACCCTGCGCCAACCGCTGCCGCGCTGCTCGATCTGTGAGGCTGAACTCCTTAAGCTCAATGTTGACCAGCAGCCGCCCCCCAATGGCCTCAAAGACTTCGTCCAATGTGGGGATGCGTGTGGCGGCGAACCCGGGGCCGAACCACGATCCGGCATCCAACTGACGCAGATCGGCCAGCGTTTTCTCGGCGACGCGGCCCGCGCCATCGGTAGTGCGCTCCACGCTAAAATCGTGGATGACCACAAGAGCGCCGTCGGCGCTGAGTTGCACATCTAACTCGACACCGTCAGCGCCCAGCGCGGCGGCTTGTTCGAAGGCGGGAAGGGTATTCTCCGGCGCACGCTCACGCGCCCCCCGATGGGCAAAGACGAGGGTCCGCCCCTGATAGAAATCTTCGAGCGGCAGAACAGGCATAGACGCTCTCTCTTCTCTTCAGGACGGACATGCGGGCTTCCGGCACATACCGAAGCCCGCATGCCGGGCGGAGCGGGGGTTAAAGCTCCACGAAGTACGACTCGCAAGCGCGGTCGATCAGGTCTTTGGTCATCTTGAAGGGGACCTGAAGGTAGCTGGCGATGTCGCGCATCTGGTCGATTAGGTCGCGTGGGTGGTTGCCGCGCAGGGGGCGGTTGTATCGGATGTACCATTCCTGCAGCAGGTAAGCCAACATCTGGTCGTCATAGGGCAGGCCACGTTGCTGGGCCATGCGGCGGAAAATCTCGCGGTACTCTTCGTAGGAGGGGTCGGTGATCTCGATCTTGTGGCGGATGCGACGCAGGAAAGCCTCATCCACCAAATCGGCGGGGTCTAGGTTGGTGGAGAAGACGACCAACACATCGAACGGCACTTCGATCTTGCGGCCGTTGGCGAGCGTCAGGAAGTCCACGCGCTTCTCCAGCGGCACGATCCAACGATTCAGCAGATCGCGGGGGCGCACTTGTTGCCGTCCGAAGTCGTCAATGAGGAACATGCCGCCGTTGGCCCTCATCTGGAAGGGGGCTTCGTAGTATTTGTTGATAGGGTCGTACACGAGGTCGAGCGTCTCCAGCGTCAGCTCGCCGCCGACCATGACCACCGGTCGCCGGATGCGGATCCAGCGCGGGTCGGGGCGGTTGCCTGCCGAGCCGGTGCCGCGATAGTTCTCCTCCTCAAGCGGCTCGTGGTTGATGCTGTCAAACACGCGCACGATCTGGCCGTCAATGTCAATGGCGTAGGGGATGTACATGGCTTTGCCCAGCACCACGCGCCCTACGGACTCGGAGATGGTCGTCTTGCCGTTGCCGGGAGGGCCGTAGAGAAAGATGGATTTGCCGGAGTTCACTGCCGGGCCGATCTTCTGCAGAACGCGCCGATTGATCACCAGATGGGAGAGGGCACCCTCGAGGGTTTCTTGGGTGACGTTGATGAGCATGCGCTGTTCCAGAATGGCCTGACTATACATGCTAAGCGGCACAGGTGCAGGCCCGGCATACAGGGAGCGTTCCATCGCTTCGCGGGCTTTCTCGATGCCGGCGCCGGTGATGACATACTGATACGCACCTTCGCCAAAGCCGCCGCTGCCGCGTACCTCCACCAGCCGCTCGCGCTTGAGGAACTCCATGACTTGATCCACCACACCCGCGTAGGGCAGGCGAATCTCCTCTGCGATGCCGTAGCCGGTTTTGAAGCCACTGAAATAGAGGACCTTCAGCACCAAGTCAGCCAGATAAAAGATGTTAAGGCCTGTATCAGCGATGCTTTTAACGGGCGGCGGCATCCAGTTCTCGCCAGAGCCGATGCCATAACGCACGCCTTCGGACTGTGCGGCCGCTTCGGCGTCAGGGCGCTGCTGCATGCCCTGCCGCTGAGCGGCCTGTTGTTGGGCGATCTCCGCTGCGGTGGGCTTGATGCTACTCATCGGCTACCTCCCTTTTACTCGCTCCAGAACGTGGGCAACGTTCAGGACCTCTTCCTCCGTATTATAGCAGTGGGTAGAAAGGCGGATGTGGGGCTTGCCTGTAGCGTCCAAATGGGACGCAACCACAATGCGCTCGGCCCGCAGGGCCTCTAGCGCCTGCTGAAGGTCGCCCTCCCACGCGAAAGTGACGATGTGAGCGTGGTACTGCGGCTCTGGAGGGGTGATCACTGTATAACCGCGTTCCATCAGGTCGGCGATGGCGATGTCGCTGAGGTGTGTGACCCAAGCGGCGATATGCTCAATGCCGAGGCTCATCAGCAGGTCAAGAGCAGCCAGCAGCCCGGCCAGATCGATGAGGCTGATGGTCCCCATGGCAAAGCGCCCTGCGCCGGGGCGGGGGGTCATGTCATAGTGCAGCCAATGCTCCCAACCTTCCACCGAGAGCGGCCCCGCCGTGATAGGCGTCATCTGGGCGATCAGCTCTTCGCGGATCACCATGAAACCTTGGCCGGGAGGGCCACATAGGGCCTTCTGCCCACCTGCCACCAGCGCGTGGATGCCCATCGCTTGCATATCAAGGGGGATGACGCCGGCGGCCTGGATAGCGTCTACCACTAACCATAGGCGGTGTTGGGCACAGTATTGGCCGAGCGTCACGAGGTCCTCACGCCGTCCGGTGAAAAACTGGACGGCGCTCACGGCTACCACGCGTGAGCGGGCATCGCGATGGGCATCAAGCGCCTCAAGCGTCAACCCTCCCTTGTGAGCAGGTATCAGGCGCACCTCGACGCCCTTCTGCGCCAGATTCATCCAGGGGTAGACGTTGGAGGGAAACTCCACATCGCACAGCAGCACGTTATCCCCTGCCCGTAAAGGCAGACTTTGGGCGATGGTGTTGATGCCTACTGAGGTGCTCTGCACCGGAACCACTTCATGCGGTTGCGCTTTGACCAGCTTCGCCACACGCTGCTCAAAGTCCCCCTGGAGCGTGCCCCAGGCTTCGGTGAAAGCCTCGCTGCCCCGCTCGGCGAGGTCTTCCAGCAGGCGGAGCATGGCTTCCTTCACCGGCGTGGCAAGGGGGGATATGCCGGCATGGTTGAGATAGGTATAGCCTCTGTGCACAACCTCAAAAGACTCGCGGAGTGCTGCGAGGTCGTAGGCGGGAGCAAGCCTAGTTGTAGGGCGCATGGCAACCATTGCCTTTCACATCGCGAGGTGGTGCGCCTCGCAGGTATGTTTTTCGGATTATAGCACCCCCTGAAAGAGGGACACAATCGGGCGGAAGGCGGTTGTTTGCACACTGTAATGTGGCGCCCAGCGCCTGAATGTAGGGATTCCGTATAGCAAGCGAAAGCCATTGTTATTAAAATGTGATGCAGATGAAAGATGGTGTGGTAGTGGGCCTTGTGCCCACTTTTTGCACGAAACAGGACGGAAATCCCGTTCATGGAGAGCGTATGATCGAGCGGATTCACTGGTTGGGACATGCGAGCTTTCGCATCAACGGCCCTCCTCATGCAGATGGCGCGGTCATTTACATCGACCCATGGTGCATCCCACCAGACTCACCGCCCGCCGATCTGATCCTGATCAGCCACGACCACTATGATCACTGCTCACCGCAGGATGTCGCTCGCATTCGTCGGCAAGGCACGGTGATCCTCGCCAGCGAGCGTGCTGCCAGCCTGATCGGGAAGGGTGCACAGGTATTGCGCCCTTGGCAGGCAGCGGTGAATGTGTACGGCGTGTCTGTGCGTGCAGTGCCGGCCTATACTATCTCCCATGCCTACCACAACAAGGCCTTTGGTGGGGTTGGGTTTATCATCTCGCTCATGGATCACGATATCTATTTTGCTGGGGATACCGATCTGATTCCGGAGATGGACAAGATCGGCTGTGACATTGCACTGTTGCCGGTGGGTGGGGCGTTCACCATGAGCTACGAAGAGGCTGCCGAGGCTGCGCAGCGCCTGCGCCCAAAGTATGCCATCCCCATGCACTATGGGCGTGAGATACCCGGCAGCAAAGGCCATGGGCGGAGTTTTGTCCGGCTCGTCAACGGTGGCGTGCAGGCTGTGGAGCTCACACCGGAGAACGAGCGCATGCGCATCTGAACTGGTCTTCTGCGTTTAGGGTGCGGCGAAAGAAAGCGGGACGGGCAACCTCTATAGCCCGTCCCACTTGATTTTCGGCAGTCTAAGCGGCCCGCTCCTTTTTGCCATCCGACCACTCTAGTTGCCGTTCGTCCTCCGCCAAGATCAGCGGTCGGCTCTCCTTGCGGATAGCCTCGGCGTTGATCACCACTTTGCGGATGTCGCTGCGTGAGGGAATCTCAAACATCACGTCCAGCAGCGTTTCTTCGATGATGGAGCGTAGGCCGCGTGCACCCGTTGCCCGCGCCAGCGCCAGATCGGCGGCTGCATGGAGCGCATCCTCGGTGAAGACCAGCTCCACGTTATCCAGCGCGAACATGGCCTGATACTGGCGCGTCAGCGCATTCTTCGGCTCGGTAAGGATACGCACCAGTGCTGCATGATCCAAGGGGTCAACAGCAACCGTGACCGGCAGGCGCCCCACAAACTCCGGAATCATGCCGTATTTGATAAGGTCCTCGGGGGCTACGCGATGCAGCAGCTCTGTGTCGTCAAGGCGCTGGCTTTGGCCGGTAGCGAAGCCAAGCGCCCCTTTCACACCTACCCGCTCGCGGATGATGTCCTCAATGCCATCAAACGTGCCGCCCACAATGAACAGGATGTTGGTGGTATTCAGCTGGATGAACTCTTGATGGGGATGCTTACGCCCCCCTGTGGGCGGGACGTTAGCCACCGTCCCTTCGATGATCTTGAGCAGCGCTTGTTGCACCCCTTCTCCACTCACATCGCGGGTGATCGAGGGGTTATCTCCGCTCTTGCGGGCGATCTTGTCTATCTCGTCGATGTAGATAATGCCCTGCTCCGCCTGTCTCAGATCGTAGTCGGCAGCCTGAATGAGGCGTAGCAAGATGTTCTCCACATCCTCGCCTACATAACCCGCTTCGGTCAGGGCGGTGGCGTCGGCAATGCAGAAGGGCACGTCAAGGGTACGGGCCAAAGTCTGGGCGAGCAGCGTCTTGCCCACGCCAGTTGGCCCAATGAGGAGGATGTTGCTTTTGTCAATCTCCACTTCGTCCAGCCGGCTCCCCAAGCGGATGCGCTTGTAGTGGTTGTAAACGGCTACCGAGAGCACCCGCTTGGCCCGTTCCTGGCCGATCACGTAGTCGCTGAGGGTCTCGTAGATTTGCTGCGGCGTAGGGAGCGGCTGACTGGCGGACGCTTCATTGGGGAAGCGCACCCCTTCCTGCTCGAAGATCTCGCGGCATAAGTCAACGCACTCGTTGCAGATGGCTACCCCCTCTGGGCCGGTGATCAGGCGGCGTGCCTCGCTTTGCGGTCGGCGGCAAAATGAGCAGTGAGGGGGTGTGTTGAAGTTCGGGTACATGTCACTACCCTGCTTTGGCAGGCGGTTGGAGGACAGCGTCGATCAGCCCGTACTCAACAGCCTTCTCCGGCGTGAGGAAGATGTCGCGGTCGGTGTCCTCGGCGATCTTCTCGACGGGTTGGCCAGTGTGGTAGGAGAGGATTTCGTTCAGGCGCTCCCGCAAGCGCAGAATCTCCTTGGCCTGAATCTCCACGTCAGTGGCTTGACCCTGTGCGCCGCCGATAGGCTGGTGCAGGTGGATCGTGGCGTTGGGCAGGGCATAACGACGGCCTTTAGTACCTGCTGTCAGCAGGACGGTGCCGAAGCTGGCCGTGAAGCCTACCGCTACCGTGCTGATGGGCGCTGTGATTTGCTGCATGGTGTCGTAGATGCCCAGCCCGGCGTAGATTTGCCCCCCCGGTGAGTTGATGAACATCTGGATCTCTTTCTCGGGGTCTTCGCGATTGAGGAAGAGAAGTTGTGCAACCACCAGGTTGGCAAGCTGATCGGTGATGGGCATGCCGACGAAGACAATACGCTCCTTCAGCAGCAGCGAATAGATGTCGTAAGCGCGTTCACCGCGACCGGTGGATTCGACCACCATTGGGATCAAGCTGAGAGGGATACTCATTTTGGCACGCACTCCTTTCTAGAGGTGTGCTGTGATCTTCTGTATATAAGTTTACTCGGCATCGCTGTTTCCTGCTGTGGTCTCTGACGATCCGGCCTCCGGTACGGCCTCGGCGGGAGGCTCTTCCTGAGGCGCTTCACTGCCGATCTCCGGCGCTTCGCCGCGTGCGATCTGAATCAGCCGCTCGACCGTCTTTTCGGCGATCAAACGGCTGGCGATCTGGCTCCGGATCGGGTCTTCTGAAAAGAGGCGGATGGCCGTGCCAGCCTGCGCCCCAAAACTGAGGGACATGGTCTCGATCTCGTCCCGAATCTCCTCATCAGAGACGCTGATTTGTTCTGCTTCTGCGAGTTTAGTGAAGAGCAGCATTCTCTCAACGCGACGCCGTGCCTCCTCGCGCATTTCCTCGCGCAGCCGCTCGATAGTGAAGTTGTTGAGGCGCTGGTACTCCTCTAGGCTCATCCCCTCACGGCGCAGGCGGTTGGCGAAGTCTTCCAGCATCTCATCGATCTCTTCCTCGATCAAGATCGGAGGATAGCGCAGTGTGACAACCGAATCCAGCAGCACCTTCACGACCGCTTCAATGTAGGATTCGTGTGCTTCGCGCTTGGCTTCTTCCTCAAGCTGCGCTTTGATGGCCTCGCGCAGCGCGTTGAGGTTCTCAAACTCGCTCACATCTCTGGCGAATTCGTCGTTCAGCTCCGGCAGTTTTTGCTCGTAGACCTGCTCGCAGCGCACTTCAAAGTGGAGGGTCTTGCCGCGCAGTGCCTCGGCAACCTCTTGGTCGTCTGATGCAAACGAGAGGTCAAAACTGCGTGTGTCGCCGGCGGCCATGCCAATCACCTGCGCCGAGAAGCCGGGGACGGGGTAGGTGGCATCTTCTGCGATCTTGACCCGCACCCCTTTGCGGTTGAGCCACACGGCGGGCTTTTCCTCGGCATCTGCGGCGCCCTCAGGGCGTACCAAGGTGCCGACAATATCAAGCAGGGCAACATTGCCTGCCTCAATAGGATGCTCAACGGGTTCGAGAGGAGCATTCTGGAGCTGCAGGTCTCTCAACGCTTTCTCCACGTCCTCGTCGGTGATCGGTTGGACCTCAAACGGGACGCGCACATCCCGATAGTTGCCCAGCTCGACCTGCGGCCTGAGTGGGACGAGGAAGGTCATCGTGAAAGGATCGCGTGAGAAATCGGTTAGGATGCCGGGGGCATAAGGCTCAATATGGCTCTCTTCCAGCGCCTCTTTGTAAACAGCCTGCCCTAACGGGTCAAGGGCCTCTTCAAGAATAGCCTCTTCGCCAAAGTGCTGCCGAATAATGTGGTAAGGAGCCTTGCCACGTCGAAAACCCGGGATGTTGACCTGTTGGGAAATGCGGCGGGCAGCTGCTTGCATCTCCTGCTGCACGCGCTCCGGCTCCACAGTGACGACCAATTTGGCCTGATGATCTTCGAGGATCTCGGTTTCAATCTGGACCACGTGATGTCCCTCGTTGCTTGCTCGTTGTTTGCTCTGCTCTTGGCAATCTCAGGATTATATCATGGGCACATAGGTGCTGCCATTGGCCTCATGGCGGGGCGTACAAAGGGGGCAACCCCTGCCGAGGCCGGGATGCCCCCTTGTCATGGACGGTTGTCTAGGTGGCCCCTGTGGGGAAGGCGGGACTCGAACCCGCACGCCTCGCGGCACATGATCCTAAGTCATGCTCGTCTGCCAATTCCGACACTTCCCCATGCGGTTATGATTATAGCCTGTCGGGGCGCGGATTGTCCAAAGATTGATTCGAAATCATGCGCCGTGCGGGATAAACTATATTTGCGCACAGGGCAAAGCGCATTTATTATTGGCCTGTATTCCACCATTGTCGGTCAGGAATGTACAGAATGAAGCGATCCTCGCTCCTCGCTCATCTGGGCCGCTCTGTGATAACAGGTGCTGGAATACTCGTGTTGGCCCTGTTGTCCCCGCTGCAGGCACTGGCGCAACCTCCTTCGCCTCTTGCGCCGGGATCGGAGAACGCCGCTTCGGTTGCTACTCTCTTCTGGATCGTGCTGGGCATTGCGGCAGCGGTCTTTGTGATCGTTGAGGGGCTGCTGATTTACGCGGTGCTGCGCTATCGCCGCCGCTATCCCGATGAAGTGCCCCCTCAGGTGTATGGAAATACCCGCCTAGAAGTCATCTGGACCGTTGTCCCCGCGTTAATCATGGTGACACTGTTCGGCCTGACCCTACGCCAGCTCCAGCGTGAGCGCAGTGTACCGCTGGATGCAATGGTGGTTGAAGTCACGGGCCAACAGTGGTTCTGGGAGTTTACCTATCCGGAGACAAACATCACTGTCAACAGCCAGAGCGGCAATCTGGTGCTGCCTGCGGACAGGCCGATCCTGTTTGAGGTGCGTTCCAAAGATGTGATCCACAGCTTCTGGATTCCTGAACTGGCGGGCAAAATTGACGCCATCCCGGGGCGCACCACTACTATCTGGTTTGAGGCTGAGCCGGGGGTATACGCCGGGCAATGCGCTGAGTACTGCGGTCTGGAGCACTACGCCATGCTCTTTGATGTAGAGGTGCTTCCGGCGGCTCAGTTTGATGCGTGGATGGCGGAGCAGGTGCGGTTGGCCAGCCAGTTTCAGCCCATCGGCACCGATATGACCTCGCCGCTTCCCTCGGGTGATACGGCACGCGGTGCAACGTTGTTCACCGATCTGGGTTGTGCAGCCTGTCACTCGCTGGACGGCACACAGATTGTCGGCCCTACCGTGCAGGGGATCGGTGAACGGGCTGCCAACCGCATAGAGGGCTATAGTGCGGAGCAGTACCTGCGCGAGGCGATCCTGCTGCCCTGCAACTATTTGGTGGAAGGCTTCACCTGCGTGATGCCACAGAACTTCGGCGAACGTTTGGAGGCACAAGACCTTGCCGACTTAATTGCCTATCTGCTGGAGCAGTAGGCGTGTCTACGGTTGGCGATTGAGGAGAGAACGAATGGCTACCACTGCACCGTCATATCCGGCCACGGCTGCTGCCGAGCCGCGCGGTCTCGTCTCGTGGCTGACAACCGTCGATCATAAGCGCATCGGCGTGCTGTATATAGCAACTGCCTTTGTATTCTTGCTGCTGGGCGGCTTTCTGGCGTTGCTGATCCGCGCTGAGCTGGCCTTGCCTGGCGCACAGCTCCTCACCGATCAGCAGTATAACCGCATCTTCGGTATGCACGGGACAACGATGATCTTCCTCTTCGTCATCCCGTTGCTGGTGGGATTGGGCAACTATATTGTGCCGCTGCAGATCGGCGCCCGCGACATGGCCTTTCCGCGCTTGAACGCGCTGAGCTACTGGCTTTACCTCTTCGGAGGGCTAGTGCTATATAGCAGTTGGGTGGTGCCGGAGGGCGCACCGGCCATCGGATGGACGGGCTATCTGCCGCTGGCCGGCGGACAGTTCTCTCCCTCTCGGGGCGTTGATCTGTGGGCCATCAGCCTCATCAT
This sequence comes from Anaerolineae bacterium, assembly GCA_034434955.1. Lineage (GTDB taxonomy): Bacteria > Chloroflexota > Anaerolineae > Aggregatilineales > UBA3940 > DAOTYL01. The sequence goes on from DAOTYL010000173.1 coordinate 14,296, forward strand.
CCTAGGGGCGTCGTCCACGATGGGCGCTGTGAACTTCATCACCACCATCCTGAACATGCGGGCGCCCGGTATGGACCTCTGGAAAATGCCGCTTTTCACCTGGTCAGTGCTGGTGACGGCCTTCATGGTGTTGCTGGCCACGCCGATGCTCACCGGTGCGCTGGCAATGCAGCTTGCCGACCGCAACTTAGGGACGCAGTTTTTCAGTGCGCAGGCAGGCGACCCGGTGCTCTGGCAGCATTTGTTCTGGTTCTACTCCCATCCGGCGGTATACATCATGATCCTACCCGCCATGGGCGTTGTATCCGAAGTGCTGCCGGTGTTCTCACGCAAGCCGATTTTCGGCTACAGCGCCATTGTCTGGTCCACGATTGCCATCGGCGTGTTGGGCTTTTCCACGTGGGCACACCACATGTTCACCACTGCCCTGCCGCCGCTCTTGGAGGCGTTCTTTGTCCTCTCGACGATGATCATCGCTGTCCCAACCGGCGTGAAGATGTTCAACTGGATCTTCACCATGATCGGCGGCTCGCTGAAGCTAGACACGCCGCTGCTCTACGCCATTGGCTTCCTCAGCATGTTCCTCATCGGTGGCATCAGCGGCGTATTTCAGGCCATCTTGCCCATTGACCGTCAGGTGCACGATACCTACTGGGTGGTGGGGCACCTGCACTATGTGCTGTTCGGGGGGACGGTGTTCGGCATCTTTGCGGGCCTGTTCTACTGGCTGCCCAAAATCGCCGGTTGGCGGCTGGACGAGAAGCTGGGTAAGACGCAGTTCTGGATTCAGTTGGTCGGTTTCAACCTCACCTTTTTCCCCATGCACATTCTGGGCTTGTTGGGGATGCCGCGCCGTTACTTTGACTATCCGGCCAGCCGCGGCTGGACGGAGCTGAACTTCACCGCGACGATAGGGGCATTTCTCGTTGCCCTGGCGGTGACGATCTTTGTGGTCAACTTTGTGGTGAGCGCACGCCGTCGCATCCCGGCGGGGGATGATCCCTGGGAAGCCAACACGTTGGAATGGGCAACCAGCTCACCGCCGCCAGTCTACAACTTCCCGCGCATCCCTGAGGTGCACAGCCTGCGTCCTTTGTGGGATGCACGGCAGGCGCTACGCGAGCAGGAAGCGGCCCGTCAGTAAAATAAAGTGTATTGTGACCTCAGAGGAACGTGATGAGTGACCATCCGAACAATCCGCATGATGAGATGATCCATTTGCCAGCGCCCAGCGCCGCGCCGATTGTGGTCGCTGCGGGAATGACGTTGGCGCTCACTGGTCTGCTCTTCCCCACCTTGCTGGTCGTAGGTGTGACCCTTTTGGCGATCGGCATCGGGATGTGGGCGTTTGGCAGTCGCTGAAGAAGTCTTTGCCGGCAGGAGGGCATCTCTTTGGTCTCTGATCCCAGACTGATCTTCTCGCTGATTATCGGTGCGCCGATCGTGCTCACCCTCTGCATAGGAAGCGCGATCGGTCTGACGTTCTACTTTCTGGATCGGGCGCTTCGGGCCACGCAGCGCAGCGCGGCCCCATCCCGCCTGCGGCCCGCCGGAGACGCTCCTCAAGTGGCTTCCACTGCCTCCCCGACTTTTTCGCCGCTTACCCGTCTGGTGCTGGCGGGCGGGCAGGTTGAGGTAGGGCCAGCGATGGGCCTGCCCAACACCAAACTGGGCATGTGGACCTTCCTGGCCTCTGAAGTGATGTTCTTTACAGCACTGATTGCGGCGTTTGTGGCCTTCAAGGCCCGGGGGATGCTGGACGGCAGCGAGGCGCTCAATATGCCGCTTGCGGCACTCAATACCTTCATCCTGATCGTGAGCAGCTTTACCGTCGTGTTGGCGCTCGATGCTATCCAGCGCGGCCATCAAACCCGTTTCGTGATGTTCATCTTGGCGACGCTGGCACTGGGGAGCACCTTTATCGCTTTTCAGGGTGTGGAGTGGAATCTATTGCTCAGCGAGGGGATCACGCCAGCGAATAGGCTGTTCGGCACGGCCTTTTTCGTGCTGACGGGCTTCCATGGGGCGCATGTGATCAGCGGCCTGCTGTGGCTGGTGACGATCTTGCTGCGGGCCTTTCGTGGGGATTTCACACCACAGCGCTATCTAGGCTACGAGGTCTTCGGCCTATACTGGCATTTTGTGGACATCGTGTGGATCGTCCTCTTCACGGTGATCTACTTGATCTGAGGGGGCAGTGATGAAGCAAGTGGGGGAATCCGCATCCGATAGCCACGGACGGCCTAACTACGTGGCAGTATTCCTCGGCCTTGCGGCGTTGACGCTGGCCGAGGTGGGTGTGACGTTTTTACCCATCCCGCAGCTTCCCTTCCTGCTGGCGCTGATGATAGCAAAAGCGGCGCTGGTGGCGCTTTTCTACATGCATCTGAAGACGGACAGCCGCTGGTATGCGTACCTCTTTCTCATTCCCCTGCCGTTTGCGGTTTTGGTGGCGGCGGCCCTGCTGATGTACGCTCGCTAACTTGAAGCGGGTCGGTTGCGCTAGAGCAGGTCCCAGGGAGCGCCGTGCTCGTCACTGCTCAGGCTCTTCAGGATGACCTCGCGGCTTTGAGGGTAAACATCGGCCCAGGCACGCACCAAGCCAAAGCAACCGGCCATCATCATATCGCCAAAGGGCACCGCGAAATAGACGGGCAGCGCTGAATGAGCCATCAGACTGCGGCGCGGGCCGGTGACCCCTATGAAGTCAAGAGGCATCGGTCGGGGGTCATAGACCAACGCTCCATGTCCCTGATCGCCGAACACGTCTGCGTGCGTAAGCGAAGCATTGGCCAGTGCCATCAGCAGCCCCTCTAACTTATGGGTGTTGAGGAAGCCGGTGTGGTGTTCAAACACCCCCTCGATACCCCCCGGTCCCAGTCGGAAGGCCAGCGTGTGGAAATTGCCAACGTTGGTCACGATGACCCGTTCATGCTCACCTACGCGAGGGTCAAGTAAAGCCCCTAATATGGCCGCCGGTGCGGTATCCATCACCATCAACGGCACATCGTCAGGGGC
>DAOTYL010000174.1:0-8942 GCA_034434955.1 Anaerolineae bacterium
CTACACGCCGTCCTCACCATCGGGCGGGAAGCCTTGTTCGCCAAAGGGGATTACGAGCGCGGGCGGCTGCCTTTTATTGTGACCCTTACGGTGGCGTTCAGCGTATGGGGCATCGTCACTCTTATGAGCCGAGGCAATCAAAACGCCTTCCGGTCTGATCATGAAGCAATCCCAAAGGAGTAATTTGAGGCATGACACTTGATCCCAAGATTGAGGAACTGCGTGCATTGAGGGAAAAGGCTAAGCAAGGTGGTGGGGAGGAGCGCATCCGGAAGCAGCATGAGCGCGGCAAAATGACCGCCCGCGAACGGCTGGAAATCCTGCTCGATTCGGGCAGCTTTCACGAGCTGGATATGTTTGTTGTGCAACGCGAGCGCAACTTTGGCATGGACAGCCCCGAAAACCAGATTCTGGGTGACAGCGTTATCACCGGTTGGGGTACTATTCACGGCAGGCTGGTCTACGTCTTTTCGCAGGACTTCACCGTTTTCGGCGGCAGTCTTTCTGAGGTGCACGCTGAGAAAATCTGCAAGGTGATGGATATGGCCATGAAAACCGGTGCTCCCCTGATCGGCCTCAACGACTCCGGCGGGGCGCGCATTCAGGAAGGAGTGGTTTCGCTGGGCGGCTATGCCGAGATCTTCCTACGCAACACACTCGCCTCCGGCGTCATCCCCCAGATTTCGGCCATCATGGGGCCGTGTGCAGGAGGGGCAGTTTACTCCCCGGCCCTCACTGACTTTATCTTCATGGTCAAGGGAACCAGTCACATGTTCGTTACCGGGCCGGATGTGGTCAAGGCCGTCACGCACGAGGAAGTGACTTTTGAGGAACTAGGCGGCGCCATGACGCACAACGCCCTTTCCGGCGTCAGCCATGTGGCGGCAGAGAGCGAAACGGATTGCTTGGCGCTGATCCGCGAATTGTTAACCTACCTGCCGCAGAATAACCTTGAGGATCCGCCCTTTGAGCCGCCCACCGACGACCCGTTGCGCACCGATGAGCGGCTGGATAGTATCGTGCCGGACAACCCGAACAAGCCCTACGACATGAAGGAAGTGATCCGCCTGATCGTAGACAACGGGCAATTCTATGAGATTCACGAGCATTTTGCGCAGAATATCGTGGTCGGTTTTGCGCGGTTGGGTGGGCACAGCGTAGGTATTGTGGCCAACCAACCTGCTGTGCTGGCGGGCGTGCTGGATATCAACGCTTCCACCAAGGCTGCTCGTTTCGTGCGTTTCTGCGATTGCTTCAACATCCCTATCGTGACCTTTGTGGATGTGCCCGGCTTTCTGCCCGGCGTGGGGCAAGAGCATGGCGGGATCATCCGTCACGGAGCTAAACTGCTCTACGCCTACTGCGAGGCCACCGTCCCTAAAATCACCATCATCACGCGTAAGGCTTACGGTGGGGCCTATGACGTGATGAGCAGTAAGCACATTCGTGGCGACCTCAACCTCGCGTGGCCCACCGCTGAGATCGCCGTCATGGGGCCGGAGGGGGCAGTCAACATCATCTTCCGCAAAGAATTGGAGGCAGCGGATGACCCCGCTGCCCGTCGGGAAGAGCTGGTGCAGGAGTACCGCGCACGCTTCGCCAATCCCTATGTAGCTGCCGCGCGGGGCTACATCGACGATGTGATCGAGCCACATGAAACCCGCCCGCGCCTCATCAACGCGTTGGAGGTGCTACGCAACAAGCGAGATACCAACCCGCCCAAGAAGCATGGGAACATTCCGCTGTAAGCGAGGAGTGCAGCGATGACCGAAACCCCTACCCTGTTTCGCAAGGTGCTGATCGCCAACCGCGGCGAGATCGCCGTGCGCATCATCCGCGCCTGCCGCGAACTGGGCCTGGATACTGTCGCCGTTTACTCGGACGTGGACCGCAACGCGATGCACGTCCGCTATGCCACCGAAGCCTACTATATCGGCCCGCCGCCGGCGCGGGAGAGTTATCTGCGCATTGATAAGATATTGGAGGTCGCCAAAAAATCCGGCGCGGATGCCATCCATCCGGGCTACGGCTTTCTGGCCGAGCGCCCCGACTTTGCGCAGGCTTGTCTGGACGAGGGCATCGCCTTCATCGGGCCACCCCCCTCTGCCATCGGCGCCATGGGAGACAAGGTGATGGCACGCAAGACAGTTGAGGCAGCAGGTGTGCCCATCGTGCCCGGCACCGAATTAGACCTGCCCGATGAGGAATTGGCCCATGCAGCGGGCTTTGTGGGCTACCCCTTGCTGATCAAGGCCACGGCAGGCGGTGGGGGCAAAGGGATGCGCCGTGTGGATCGCCCTGAAGACTTCCTAAACGCCTTGCACTCGGCTCGTCGCGAGGCAGAGGCAGCTTTCGGCGATGGCTCGGTCTATCTGGAGAAGCTGATTGAGGGCGCGCGCCATATTGAGTTCCAAATCATGGCCGATACCTTCGGCAACGTCATCCACCTCGGCGAGCGCGAATGCTCTATCCAGCGCCGTCATCAGAAACTGTTGGAGGAGTCGCCCTCGCCCTTCATTGACGATGAAATGCGCGAGCGGATGGGGGCAGTGGCGGTTGCTGCGGCGCGGGCCGTTAATTACGTCAACGCGGGCACCATCGAGTTCATCGTGGATCGTGACCGCAACTTCTACTTCCTAGAGATGAACACCCGCTTGCAAGTTGAGCATCCGGTGACAGAGCTCGTCACCAACTTTGATATCGTTAAAGAGCAGATTCGCATCGCACGGGGGCGCAAACTAAGCCGCACGCAGGAAGAGATCGAATTCAAGGGACATGCCATCGAGTGCCGCATTAATGCCGAAGACCCTTATAATGACTTTCTGCCCTCTACCGGCAAAATCACCGCTATGACCATCCCCGCCGGACCGGGCGTGCGGGTGGATTCGGGCGTCACCACTGGCGACGTGATCACACCCTACTATGATCCCCTCATCGCTAAGCTGATCTGCTGGGGCGATACGCGTGGCGAGGCCTTGCTGCGCATGCGCCGCGCCCTTTCTGAGTACCGCGTCCTTGGTGTGCGGACCAACATCCCCTTCCATCAGAACCTGCTGGATAGCACCCGTTTCATTGCAGGCCAGTTTGACACCACCTTCGTTGAGGAGCGCTTCTCCATGGAGGAGCGCCATAACCTACGTCCGGAGATCGCTGCTATCCTTGCCACATTGGTGGCACACGAGAAGCGCCGACAGGCTGCGCAGGTGATCGGGCGTAATGAGCGCGATGTCAGCAACTGGAAGCTAATAGGGCGCTGGGATCGCATGCGCCGGCCTTAATGGGCGTGGCAAGCCATTTTTGAGGATATGGGATGAAATACGAGGTCACTGTAGGCGAGCACTCCTACACCATTGAGATTTTGCGCGATGGGCATATCTTGCTCAACGGCGAAGAAGTCCATGTGGACTTTGGGGGATTGAGCCAGATCGGGTTGTACTCACTGCTTGTCAACAATGAGTCGTTTGAGGCACTGGTCGAGCAGCACGGCGACATCTGGCAGGTAATGATGCGCGGCAACCTCTATGAAGTGGCCGTTGCCGATGAGCGTTCCCAATTACTGCGTGCCCGCGCCAAGACATTGGTTCCCGAAACGGGCGAGGTGGCCATCCGAGCACCGATGCCTGGCCTTGTGGTGGCTATTCCGGTGGAGGTGGGCCAGCAGGTAGCGGCGGGTGAGAAGCTGGTGATCCTCGAATCGATGAAAATGGAGAATGAACTAAAAGCCCCCCGGGCGGGCCGCGTGGAGCGCATCATGGTGCAGCCCGGCAACAGCGTGGAGCAGAATCAGACGCTAGTAGTCATTTCCTGAACACAGCCCACTCAAACGCCCCGTTGCGGTCATTCTTTACAAGCCGCCTTCCGCCTCGGGCAGGCGGCTCAGGTAGTGCGCCGCCCACATCAACCCGATCAAGGTCTTGCTGTCCTCGATCTCGTTGTCAAGCGCCATGCGCAGCGCTTGGCGGAAGGGAATACGCTCAACGGCGATGTGCTCATCAACATCCCCTCTAAGCTGTGAAGGGCGCATGTGGCGCGTCAGGTAGATCGTGATGTACTCGGTGGTATAGGATGCGGCGACGTAAAAGCCTCCCAGCTCAATTAGCTCCTCAGGATAATAGCCAATTTCCTCTTGAAGCTCGCGGCGGGCGCACTCTTCGCGCGGCTCATTCGGTTCCAGCCCTCCGGCAGGGATTTCCAACAACGGTTTCTGGGCACCGGCGCGATATTGCCGCACCAGAATCACATTGCCCTTCTCATCCAGCGCGACCAGCGCTACAGCCCCTTTGTGCTGGACAACTTCGCGCGTAAAAGTGCGCCCGTCTTCCAGCGCCACGGTGTCCACACGCAGATGCACCACGCGTCCCTCATAAATGTGCTCGCTCTGGATAACACGCTCGGCTGGCATAGCCTATGCCACCTCCTCACAAAATGAAGAGGCTACTGGCGCCCAGCACTATGGCAGTCCGACGCCAATAGCCTCACCGTATTCTCTAAATCGGCCTAATCCTGCGGGATGCGGATGACCTGTCCAACAGCAATGGCATCAGGGTTGGTGATGCCGTTGTAAGCGGCCAGTTCCTCTACTGTTAGGCCGTAGCGCAAGGCGATGCGAAACAGGGTATCGCCGGCCTGCACGGTATAGAGGATTTCCCCACCTTCCTCGGTAGGCGCTTCAGTGGGCACTTCGCCGCAGCCGGGGATGGTGAGGACCATCCCTACCTGGATGGCATTGGGGTTGGCAATGCCGTTCGCTGCCGCCAATTCTTGGTAGGTCAGGCCGTAGCGCAAGGCGATGCGGTAGAGGTTCTCACCAGCCTGCACGGTGTGGGTCGGCGTACAAGTGGGAGTCGGCGTGACCGTTGGCGTAGGGGTGAAGGCTTCGGTAGGGGTAGCGGTCGGTGCCAGCGCCGTCTGGGTCCCGAAGACATCGATCGGGGCAAGCTCTGTCGGTGTGGGGATCACGGGCGTCTCAATCTCAGGCAGCTCACCGCTGGGAGTGGGGATCACCGGCGTCAAGGGAGCGGCAGTAGCACCTGTGAGCGTGCACCCTCCGGTAATGAGCGCAACCAGCACGGTGACCCCTGCTATCACGGTGGTGTGGCGTGCAACCGTTCCCATTGGCAAGCCTCCTGAGTCTCTGAGAGCAGATGCGGATCGGAGCGCACATGCACTATAGCATTGCCCGGCCAGCCACGCAACTGGCGCAGCGTAGCTACTCCATCCGCTCTAGTAAGCCTGCGGGACTGGCCTGATCACCTGCCGCCCACGTGCCAGGTTGATCATATCGGCCAGCATGCCATAGGCAGTGGTAAGTGGGCTGGGGTTGTGCTCAACCAGCGTCAGACGCGGCAGCACGTCCGTCTCAATTTCCACAACACTGGATGTGCCAGTGATGTGCGCCAGCGCATCGTCTTGGGGAATACGGCGGGGCTGAACCTGCGCCTTCACCACACCCTGTGCATCGCGTTCGGCCTCGCAGATAAGTCGGATGCGCTGCCCGGCGGCGCGGGCGGCCTGCACATCGGCCAGCGAGATGCCGCCGATCCCCTGCCGATCCACATCTGCCGGACGCAGGTCGGCACCCATCAGCACGTTGGCGAGGATGACGGTCTTGATAGCAGCGTCCCAGCCGTCAACATCCAGCGAGGGATCGGTTTCGGCAATGCCGATGGCCTGCGCGGCGTGCAGCGCCTCATCAAACGACAGTCCCTCCTGCTCCATGCGCGTCAGGATGTAATTCGTGGTGCTGTTCAGGATGCCCCGCACACGCCGCACTTCAGCAGTGGGCAGGCCCTCGCGTGCCACTCCCAACACCGGCGCTCCATCCATCACTGTCGCCTCAAAAAAGAAACCCACCCTATGCTGGACTGCCAGCGTGCTCAGCTCACGGTAGCCGAAGGCTACTGGCCCTTTGTTAGCCGTCACAAGGTGGATGCCCTTGCTGAGGATGCGGCGAGCGTAGTCTAGCGCGGGCTGCCCGTCGTAAGGGCTAGTGGGGATGCTCTCAAAGATGAGCTCCGCCGGGCAGCGCTCCAGAAACTCCTCCGTGCTGGTGATAGGTGCACCGCGATGCAGACCATCTAGGCGTGCCCCATGACGCACAGCATCCAGTACCGTGCGCAAGTGCAACCCCTCCGCATCGACAGCGTGGCCGTGTCGGCCCGTGCTGATGCCTACCACGCGCACATGGAGGTCATACTCTTGCCGAAGCGCTTCGGCCTTGGCGATGAGCAGCTCGGCCAGCGCACGCCCTACGTTTCCAAAGCCCAACAGCGCCACACGAAGGTGCATCGCTCCCTCCGCCTCAGGCAGATGAAACCGTCCGTTCGGTTGAGGGTAGTGTATCAAGGCGTACCTGCTCCCCACAGGTGAGGCATTGCGCCCATTCCTTGTCCTGCACGACCAGCAAGCCGCTGCAGGATGGGCAGGGGTCGGGAAGGGGACGCTTCCAGCTCGTCCAATCGCAGGCAGGATAGTTGGCGCATCCGTAGAAGATGCGTCCTCGGCGTGTACGGCGCTCGATGATCTCTCCGCCATCCTGCGGACAGGCCACGCCGATGTGCTCTAGCCACGGCTCGGTGTAGCGGCAGCGCGGAAAATCGGAGCAGCCGATGAACTTGCCAAAGCGCCCGTAACGGATCACCAAGGGATGCCCACATTGAGGACAGGCCCGGCCGACCTCCTCGCTTCCCACCTCCACACGTGGGGCGGCTTCGCGGGCACGCTCCAACTGAGCCTTAAACGGCCTGTAGAAGTCGCGCAGTACCGGTTCCCACTCCTGTTGGCCGGAAGCGATGGCGTCTAGTTCGTCCTCCATGCGGGCTGTAAAGTGCAGGTCTACGATCTCCGGAAAATACTGCACCAGCAAATCGTTGACCACAATGCCGGTCTCAGTAGGATAGAGGCGTTTTTTCTCGCGCCGCACATAGCCGCGCTCTTGAATCGTGTTCAGGATGGGCGCGTAAGTGCTGGGACGCCCGATGCCGTACTCTTCCAATGCCTTGACCAGCGAGGCCTCGGTGTAGCGGGAGGGGGGCTGGGTGAAGTGTTGCTCTGGGATCAGGCGCAGCAGGTCAAGCAGATCGCCTTCAACTAGAGCGGGGAAAATACGCCCCAATTCCTCGTCGGCGGGGGTGTCCTCATCGGCAAAGTCGGCATAAACGGCCAGAAAACCGGGGAAGCGCAGCGTAGAGCCGACAGCGCGGAAAAGGTAAGGCTTGTCCTCGGTGGCGCTGCCGGGCGGCCCGGCCAACACCTCCACGCGGATGGTGTCGTAGAGAGCGGGGGCCATCTGGCTGGCCACAAAGCGCTGCCAGATCAGCTGATACAGGCGGAACTGATCGCGGGTGAGGTAGGGCTTCAGCGCCTCCGGCGTGCGGTAGACGCTTGTTGGGCGGATGGCTTCGTGGGCCTCTTGAACGTGGCGATTTTTCTTGTTGTAGGAATGCGGTGTTGCGGGCAGGAAGTCTGTGCCGAACGCCTCACGGATGTAGGCTGCTGCTTCGCGTTGGGCCTGCTCTGAGACGTGGGTGCTATCGGTGCGCATGTAGGTGATCAGACCCACCTCACCGCCGTTGCCGATGTCCACGCCCTCGTAGAGCTGCTGGGCGATGCTCATTGTGCGGCTGGCAGTAAGGTTCAGGCGGCGCGAGGCTTCCTGTTGCATGGTGCTGGTAGTGAACGGCGGCGCTGGATAGCGGCTGCGTTCGCCCCGCTTCACTGTGCTGACTACATACTCGGCGTGCTCCAGCTCGACCAGCACCGGCTTGACGGCTTCTTCGTTGGGTAGGTCAGCCTGCTCATCGCGAATGCGCACCAGCCGCGCAAGGAAGCTCAGCCGATCGGGCAGCGCGCGCTCGGCGGCGCGGGCTAGCTCAGCGTCAATCGTCCAGTATTCTTCGGGGACAAAGTTCTGGATTTCACGCTCGCGCTCCACCACCAGCCGCACAGCCACCGACTGCACCCGTCCCGCCGAAAGCCGCGAACGCACTTTCTCCCACAGCAACGGGCTGAGTTCATATCCCACTAGCCGGTCAAGGATGCGGCGAGCCTGTTGGGCGTTGACCAGATTCATGTCGATGCCGCGCGGGTTGGCAAAAGCCTGACGGATAGCGTCGCGGGTGATCTCGTTGAAAACCACGCGCCGTACACGTTCCGGATCGATCTCTGCGGCGGCTATGAGATGCCAGGCGATGGCTTCGCCTTCGCGGTCGAGGTCGGTGGCGAGGTAGACCTCTTCAGCTTGTGCGGCGGCGGCTTTCAGCTCGCGCACGACCTCGCGCTTCTCCTTGGGGATGTGGTAGTGCGGCTTGAAGCCGTGAGCCACATCAACCGAGAGCCTCGACTTGGGCAGGTCACGCACATGCCCCAGCGACGCTTTGACCCTGTACTCCTTACCCAGATAGTTCTCAATGGTCTTTGCTTTGGCAGGCGACTCCACAATCACCAGTTTGCCCCGCCGCCGTGGCGACGGCTGTGCGTTGCGAGAGGGGCGAGATGCCGCCTTAGGGGGCGTAAGCCCCGCATGGGCAGGCGTCTCGCCCATGCGGTACAGCGTCGTCCCACACACCGAGCAGATGCCGCGCGTGGCAGGCTGTCCCTGGGCAGTGAAAACGGCCTCCGGCTCAGCGAGAGGCCGCTTGGTTTTGCACTTCATGCAGTAAGCGACCATTTCTTGGCTCATAAGTATTTGTCTTGCCGCTCCTCTTTGAGTCTCTCTACTACTTGCTTGACATCCTGCGCCCGGCTGCGATGGCATACCAACAGGGCATCGCCTGTGTCCACAATCACCAGGTCCTCAACGCCGATGGTCGCCACCAGCCGGTTGCTGTAGATCAACGTGCGGTGAGTGTCGATGAGCAGTGGGGAGACATCGGCGTGGACGACATTCTGCTGGCCATCCGGCGACAGGAGCTGATAGAGCGTACCGAAATCGCCGATGTCGT